>NZ_CP027228.1:1513192-1815831 GCF_002998925.1 Mogibacterium diversum
GACGAATCTCAGTAGACTACGCGGATAAAGTAATCACCGAGATCACTTGCCACGGACGCGGTGGCTATGAGATGGCGGGGCAGGAAGATTGCTCTATCATCGATGTCGGCGGTCAGGACACCAAGTATATCTTGGTTCAAGATGGCAGGGCCGTTGACTTCCTTATGAATGACAAGTGTGCCGCTGGAACGGGCAAATTTATCGAGGTTATGGCAAATCGCCTCGGCCTTACAATCGAAGAACTATTCGATGAGGCTAAACGGGGTGATCCGATACCGATTAGCTCAATATGCACGGTTTTCGCAGAATCTGAGGTTATCAACTACATGGGTGAAGGTCGCCCTAAGGAAGAGATTGCAGCTGGTGTAATCGATAGCGTTGCGACTAAGGTCGTGACACTTTGTCAAAAGAAAGCTATCGCAGATAAGTGCGTGATAACCGGCGGACTAAGCGGAAATGATTATTTTGCAGAGCTTCTCTCTAAGAAGCTAGGGCGAACAGTCACTCCGCTTCCTAATGGCCGATATGCTGGAGCGTATGGGGCGGCAATTCTAGCAGGAAAAATCGAGAAGTAAAAGTCTTTTAAGACAATGTGAGCGAACATATAACTAAAGGGCTATTCCTATGGGAGTAGCCCTTTTAGATTATGTGTAATAATTTCTAATTACTATCAACTTGAGGTATGACATAATATTGCATGATGATATAATTGCAATAACTAATCGATAAATTGATATTTGCGGAGGATCCTTGATGTATATTGAAAACAAATATTGGAACAACTATATCGGAGATACTGACGATAGTCTTAACCTTATCGCTTTTTTAGAAGATCAAAGTAGCGACGAGATAGAGTTTTCCGACATACTGCAAGCTTTAGGCCTTAACAAACATGATGGAAACTTTAGAAGAACCACTTCCCCTTTAGGTTTTACTAATTCTATGGGAATCTATCTTGATTTTACTTTCGCCATTGATATATTAACCGACCTTGCTGCGATATTATTAGAATGCAAAGTAAATGGCAGTGTTGATTTACACGACTTAGAGCCATATGATACAGATTCTCGCAAGATAAATATTATTGCTACACCAGATGATTATGAGCTTTTGAATAAAGCTCTTTCCGACTTTTCGAAGAATCCACTTGAGTATGACCTTTCTGAACTCGTTCCAGAGGAGGATATGCGCGAGATGGCGGAAATTTGCGAAGATCTAAGGCAGGAGCTGTTAAGCTAGAACTTCTTTTATTGCAAGTTAAATATATTAATTATAGCTACTATTAAATTTATCTATAAGCTTTTAACTTGTAAATTTGAACAGTAATAACTTATAACAAATCTATTAATAGCGCGACAACCCCTAAAATCATTGCAATACAATAAGAAATATTAAAAATTTTCTTATTGTTCACTTTCCAATTCTTATACAGAAAAACTCTGAAAATAGAAAGACATATTAGCACCACAATTAAAATAATTCTATTCATAATCATTTGAACAATAATCTAATTACAAGTTGATAATAATTAGATATCCTCCTATTATACGTTTATGCATTCTTAGATTTTAAGCCCTATACTGCTTACTTTATACCGGCATCGACATACTCGATGAACTTCTTAATCACCGGGTCAATCCACTTGCTCTTATGACAGATTATGCTGCTCTTGAGCTCTGGATCCGGACATGTAACATCAATTGTCGCCAGCTTACCATCTGCCACTGGCTTCTCAACGACGAACCACGGGAGGTAAGACACTCCGTATCCGCCCTCTAGTATATTGACAATTGCTGCTACTGAACCGACTTCAAGTGCAGGTTCGAGCTGCATACCGATATCATTTGCAAATTTATTTAGATAGAATGTATATCCAACCTCTCTATCCGCAACAATCAGCTGTTCAGAGAGAATTTTGCGCAGCGGCACCTTCTTGCCTATAAGAGGATGATCTGGATGAGCCACGAACACCATCGGCACATCCTTTTCAAGCATGCGCTGAAAATTCTGCGGATTGGAGTTCTCCGCCATAGTGAACACAAGGTCCATAGTTCCTGCGATGAGCTTTTCCCTCAGGTCCTGAGTAAAGTCGGATACCTTGATAACTACATTTACATCAGGATACTCCTTGATGAAATCAATAGCGATATGTGGAAGTGCTCCAATCGATAGACTTGAAGATGTTCCGATTGTCAGCGTTCCGCTGAGACCTTCCTGCTCTCTGATGCTTGCAACTGCTTCATCCTCCGCCTTAAGCAGACGAAAAGCATATGGGAGGAATGTCTCTCCCGCTCTAGTAAGATTTATCCTCTTGCCGATTCTATCAAATAAAGGTGCTCCGAGTTCATGCTCGAGTTGCTTTATCTGGGCAGTTACGGCTGCCTGAGAGTACCCGAGACTCTCTGCTGCCCTAGTAAAATTATTCATCTCTACAACCTTTATAAAGGTCGCTACGTTACGATTTTCCATAATACCTCCATCGAGGACCGCAATTATTTATTTTTATCAATTAACTCATTTTAATTAATTTTACATGCTTTGTTCTCAAGTTTATTATAAAGGTACAGCACAGGTTATTTCAATACCTTCGCTGTTATTACACAATCCATCCATAGAATATCCATACAAAGAAAGCGAGGACGCATGTCCTCGCTTTTTTACGTAGCTGTTTGATTTATTATTATTGTTATCAAATTTTTACAATCGATAATAATTATCTATAAGGTTGTTTGCGATATCACATTTGTGCATCTCACAAACGCTTATTTGTACTACATTTTATTTCATAGTAGTAGCTAAGTTTAAAACTTACACTGAGAGTTTTCTTTATTTATCCATTACCAGACTATCCCTTTAGTTCTTGGACTTTTTCTTGAGAGTCTTGTACGCAGCACCCTTTCCGATGTGTTTTGCCTTCTCTTCAGCGTCCTTCTCTGCCTCAGCATCCTTAACCATCTGTTCTTCCATCATTTTAACGAGCTTAATTAGGCTATAAGCGATAAAAACATACATCGCTGTCATCAGTATAATCATGGCGCCAACCATAGCACTTTTGCCACCTGTGAAGTACGCACGAATCATAATAGCATCTGTAATTGCAGCTACTATGATAAATATGACTACTGCAATTCTGCCCTTTTTAGCGCCACCCGGCCTCTCGTATTTTGATTGTTTCTTAGCCATAAACTGCCTCTTTCTACACATATTATCTGTTATTTCAACTCAATATATTTGCGATTACAGTAATATATTCGTAACCTTAAATCCTTGTATGATCTAATATTAATTAGTCTTCATAAATATATCATATTTACCAACAGACATGAACCCCACATTCACGTTCCATTATGCGAGCGAATGACTCAAGCACTGTTACCACTATTTCGGTGCAGTGTTCCTTGCGAACCGGTGTTGCAAATTCATAACCCTCTAGTAAGTCTGGACATAGTGCACTGCCAAACTTCGCTATGACATCGTCATTGAGTTCTCTTACGAGCGATGTGCATTTCTCATAGCTTGGATCTCCAGGGATTACTCTGCCAAATACTTTTCCGAGCGACATCGTCGCTGCAGCTACAGCTCCGCATACATTTCCGCCATCACCAAAACCGAATGGGAAGCCAGTTGCGATGGCCATTATGTCGTCTCCCATCCCGAGATCCCAATGCTTGTTTGCAATCGTAATTACGGATTCTGAGCACATGCATCCGTTTGTGAATGCATGTATTACATCACGCTTTACATCTTCAAAATTTACTTCTTTAACCATATTGTACCTCCCAAATGTATAAATATTATAATTTTATGCATGTACAGATATATATTTCTCCAATAGCCAAAGCGCGCATCGCTGCGCGCTTACCTTTATTTGCTTTAATCACCACAGTGCAAGCTACTCACTATTAACTTGCTACTTCAGTGTCACCGCAATGAATTTCTTCTTACCCTTTTGAATTGTAAGCTTTCCATCTTCGAAGTCTGCGAGAGTTACTCTTCTCTTTCTGTCGGTAACCTGCTCTCCGTTGATTCTAGCACCACCCTGCTCTATCGTTCTAAATGCGTCACCGTTAGACTGGGCTAGTCCAAGTTCCTTAAGTAGGCTAGCTAGGCCGAAGCCTTCACCTTCAAATGAAGCCTTGTCTAGTTCAACGGATGGCATAGTCGCTGCATTAGTGCCTCCACTAGCAAATACCGCACGAGCATCTTCTAGTGCTTTCTTAGCCTTATCCTCGCCGTGCACTAGCTTAGTGACTTCGTAAGCGAGAATTTCTTTTGCCTGATTAATCTCTGCGCCCTCGAGGGAAGATAGTCTATTTACCTCATCCATTGGCAGGAATGTGAGCATACGGAGGCACTTGTTAACGTCCGCATCTGCGACATTTCGCCAGTACTGGAAGAAGTCGAACACTGAAACTCTTTCTTCATTGAGCCAGAGCGCACCGCCTGCAGTTTTGCCCATCTTCTCGCCATCGCTCTTGGTGAGAAGCGAGAAAGTCATACCGTATACGTCTAGGTCTGACTTCTTCTTAGCGATATTGACACCAGCGATGATGTTGGACCACTGGTCGTTGCCTCCGAACTGCGCCTTGAGTCCGAAGTCTCTCGCCATTACGTAGAAGTCGTAACCTTGCATTAGCATGTAATTGAACTCTAGGAAAGTAAGTCCTTCCTTGAGTCTTCTCTTATAGCACTCTGCTCTCAGCATGTCGTTTACGTTAAATACCGAGCCAATCTCACGAGCGAACTCGATATAGTTGAGGTTTCTTAGCCATTGCGCGTTATTAACGCTTACCGCAAGGCCCGGCTTAGGCTCTCTGTTCTGGTGCCCCGGTTTCATTACACCACCGTTACCAGTGTACTCCCACTCGTCATCGAACGGTAGGAAGCGGTCAAATAGGTCTTTGAACTTCTTGCCGTTTGCATCGATTTCTTCAACGTCCATCATGCGGCGTAGGTCAGTTCTGCCAGAAGGATCTCCGATCATTACAGTTCCACCGCCGACGAGAGCCACTGGTGTATGGCCATATTTGAGCATATACGCAAATATAATAATCTGAATCAGGTGTCCAACATGCAGACAGTCTGCAGTTGGGTCAAATCCTACGTAGAACTTGATCTTCTCGCTTCCGAGTAGGTCGCGCATAGCCTTTGGGTCTGTGCACTGCTCAATCAGGCCTCTTTCTTCAAGTACATCATATACGTTGGTGTACTTACTCACATTATCTGGAATCTGTATCATCGTGTCCCTCCTATAAAAACAACCTGCAGCTCTCGCCGCAGGCTTAATATCATTAGCTTGCCGAGATTACTTTGTACCGTAAAGTCTGTCGCCTGCATCTCCAAGTCCTGGGAGGATGTAAGCGTTTTCGTTGAGTCTCTCGTCCTTTGCTGCAATGTAGATGTCAATATCAGGATGAGCCTTATGCAGGGCATCAATTCCTTCTGGTGCTGCTATCAGGCACAGGAACGCTATATCATGTCCGCCTCTGTTCTTGATAGAATCGATTGCTGCGATAGCACTTCCACCAGTTGCAAGCATTGGGTCCACAGCGAAAATCTTTCTCTTCTCGATGTCTGTAGGCAGCTTGCAATAATATTCAACAGGAAGATGTGTGTCTGGGTCGCGGTATAATCCAACGTGCCCTACCTTTGCATTTGGAACGAGCGCAAGCATTCCGTCCACAAAGCCAAGACCAGCTCTTAAGATAGGAACGATTGCAATATCTTCTCCCTCAAGCATCTTAACTGTAGTCTTGCACATAGGTGTTTCGATATCAACCTCTTCAAGCGGCAAATCTCTTGTCGCTTCGAAGCCCATCAGCATCGCCACCTCAGTAGCGAGCTCGCGGAACTCCTTTACACTAGTGTTTACATCTCTCATGAGAGCTGTCTTGTGCTGAATCAGCGGATGATCAAACACATATACCTTGCCTTCTCTGTTAGCCATTATAATCCTCCTGATTATCTCAATTCACTTATCATTAAGTATATACCAAATACGTTATTCATCAAGCATGTTTATACGACGAAGGTGCTTTCCGCCTTCAAAATCTGTCTCCAGCCACTTATCGACAATTTTAAATGCCAAGTCCTGTTCGATCATTCTGGCACCCATCGCGAGTACGTTCGCATCGTTGTGCCTTCTCGACATCTCTGCCATCTCTACGGAAGTGCAGAGCGCACATCTAACGCCTTTGACTTTATTCGCTGCGATAGAAATTCCTATGCCAGAGCCACAGATAACGATTCCCTTTTCAGCCTCTCCATCAGCGACTGCTTTTCCAACAGCTTTTCCATAACCTGGGTAATCAACAGACTCTACCGAATCAGTTCCAAAATCAACTACTTCGAACCCTTCCTTGAGCAGCTTGTCCTTAACTGCCACCTTGAGCGGATACCCTGCGTGATCGCAGCCAATAGCAATCTTCATATAATTCCTCCTCGCATATCTTCGCTATATATAGAATGCACTCCGATGATATAGCGATATATGTCATATAAATAATATAAATTATATCTTCTCTCTGTGTGTAAATGCTCTAAATATTTTAGACATTCACGATGTCGTAACCTGCCGACTTGACCATTCTGTTCATAACGGAAAACCCGACTTCATCCCAGTCGTACGCAGCGATGTAAATTATATCCACACCGTCTCTGTCGCACTGCCTTAGGTCTGCAAAAAAGTTATTCGCCGCCTTGTCACCATTCCCCATATAGTCAAGTACCGCTGTCTTCATGTTGTTCGACACTGCCTCAGTCTCTAGTTCAGCGATTGCTGCAGAGACCGCGCTCTTGCTGCCTTCTACGATTCTAACTGCAGCCTTCGGTGCATAATGCTTATACTTCATGCCTGGTGACTTCGGATGGAAGTCATCTGCTCCAGGCTTTTTGAATAGAGATGGATCATACTGAACCTCACCGTCTACAGCCTCTTCAATCTGGCTCTTCGTTATGAATCCTGGTCTAAGTATTGTAGGAACTTCCGACGTTAGGTCTAAAACTGTCGATTCTATACCTATCGCTGTCCTCTCGCCTTTGACTATCGCATCGATTCTGCCGTCCATATCCTCGGCAACGTCTTCGAATGTAGTCGGGCTCGGTTTACCAGATAGGTTGGCACTCGGCGCAGCAATTGGAACGCCTGCCGCCTCAATAATCTCAGCAGCCTCGCGCCGTGACGGCCATCTGACCGCAACTGTATCAAGCCCTCCTGTTGTAACATCAGGAACTGCTGGATTCTTGTGAAGCACGAAAGTAATAGGCCCGGGCCAGAGCTTGCTCATAATGGCTTTCTGCGCATCGGTTACTCCTGAAGCTACTCCGTTAAGCATATCTATGTTCGCCACATGGACGATCATCGGATTATCACTAGGTCTTCCCTTTGCCTCATATATATGCTTTGTAGCAGTCGCATCTAGGGCATTTGCCCCCAGTCCATATACCGTCTCAGTCGGAAAGGCCACGAGTCCGCCAGAGCGCAGGATAGCCCCAGCTTCAGAGATTCCATCGGTGTCAGGAAGGATAATTCTCGTCTTCATTGGATGCCTCTCTCGCTTTAGAAATCTCTCATCTTCTCCGCCTGATCCTCGGTAATCAGTGCATCGATCACTTCATCGAGGTCACCGTCGAGGAACGAATCAAGCTTGTACAGAGTCAGGTTGATTCTGTGGTCCGTGATCCTGCTCTGAGGGAAGTTATAAGTTCTAATTCTCTCTGACCTGTCTCCAGATCCGATCTGTGACTTTCTCTCTGCTGCAATCTTGTCGTTCTGCTCCTGCTGCATGAGATCGAATAATCTTGACTTAAGAACCTTGAAAGCCTTTTCCTTATTCTTAATCTGCGACTTCTCGTCCTGACAAGTTACCACGAGACCAGTTGGCATATGAGTAAGTCTAACTGCAGAGTCCGTAGTATTTACACACTGTCCACCGTTACCAGATGCTCTATATACGTCTACACGTACGTCGTTAGGGTCTAGGTTAACCTCAACGTCATCGACTTCTGGCATTACCGCAACTGAAGCTGCCGATGTATGCACTCTGCCGCCCGACTCAGTCTCTGGAACTCTCTGTACTCTGTGGACGCCACTCTCGTACTTGAGTCTGGAATACGCACCCTTACCTTTGACGAGCATAACAACTTCTTTAACACCGCCGATTTCAGTCTCATTGCTCTCTATGAGCTCTGTCTTCCAGCGCATTCTCTCAGCATATCTGAGATACATACGAAGCAGGTCGCTTCCAAATAGCGCAGCCTCATCTCCGCCCGTACCCGCTCTGATCTCTAGGATTACGTTTTTATCATCGTTAGGGTCCTTTGGAAGAAGCAGAATCTTGAGGTTCTCTGTGAACTCCTCAATCGCTGCTTCGTTAGCCTTGAGCTCCTCACGCGCCATCTCACGCAGCTCTTCGTCATCCTCCATATCGAGGATTTCCTTAGCTTCTTCAAGCTCTTCCTTTGCCTTCTTATACGCAGTGTATTCCTTGACGATTGGCTCGAGGTCGCTCATCTCCTTCATCAGCTTCTGCCATTCCTTCTGCTTAGCGATAACATCGGGGTCAGAAACCTTCTTCGATAGCTCCTCGTATTTCTCAAGTATAAAATCTAGCTTATCAAACATAATTACATCCTTTACTTATAAGTTGTAGATTCTTAGTTTTATATATTTATCAGCCCTTGCAAATGCTCCGCGATTATCACTCGCCGAAGTATTCCGAGCAGCTTTGCTTGTCACCTATGAAAAAAGCGTCAGGAAAACCACCGCCTGTGGTTCCAAACGCTCTAAAATGAGGACGCTGCAAACAGCGTCCTCTAAATATTGATTCCCTAAAGGTTGTATTTGTTCTTGAACTTCTCTACACGTCCACCACGGTTAGCAAACTTCTGCTGACCTGTGAAGAATGGGTGGCACTCTGAGCATACTTCGACTCTCATAGTGTCAGTGTTCGAAAGTGTAGTAAAGGTATTACCACATGCGCAAGTAACTTTACATTCCTTATAATCAGGATGGATTCCTTCCTTCATGCTAGCTCTCCTTTTCTTAAAAGTCTATCGTGCGCACTCGCGTGCTATCCCAATAGCCTTGTTATTATAACAAAGCAGAGCATCTTGTGCAAGGGAAAACTCTAGTAAGTATTGAATTTTAGCCATTTTGATACGATTAATACTTTGTTTATGATTGAGAAATCGCAGATGAAAGTATATTATATTATTTAACCACAAGATGTAGATAACAGGAGGGATCACATGCTTAAAGATAAATGTGTTGTTGTCGGTGTCACAGGCGGAATTGCTGCGTATAAAACGGCATCTCTAGTCAGCGCTCTCAAGAAGGAGCGTGCGGATGTGCACGTGATTATGACTAAAAATGCGACGGAATTCATCTCGCCGCTGGTCTTCGAGACACTTACGGGCAACAAGTGCATGACTGATACATTTGACAGGGACTTTAAATTCGATGTAGCGCACATATCTATCGCGAAGGCGGCAGATTACTTTGTCGTTGCTCCGGCAACTGCGAATTTTATCGCCAAGGCATCGTACGGAATGGCTGACGATATGCTCACAACTACTTTCCTCGCTGCGAACTGCCCTAAGCTGGTTGTACCTGCGATGAATACGCAGATGTTCCTTAACCCTATCACTCAGGGCAATATCATGAGACTCTTCAAGGTTGGAATCAGAGTCATGCAGCCATCGAGCGGAGTGCTCGCCTGCGGAGATGTGGGTGTCGGAAAGATGCCTGAGCCAGATGCTATTTTGGAAGAAATCCTATTTGATCTAGCATACGCAAAAGACCTCGCTGGCAAGAAGGTACTCGTCACCGCGGGCGCTACGCAGGAAGCAATTGACCCAGTCAGATATATCACCAATCATTCGACCGGGCGCATGGGATATGCCCTAGCTAAAGCTGCCGCTTACAGGGGAGCGCAGGTTACGCTCATCACCGGCAAGACTAATTTAGAGCCAATTCCTTATGTGAATACGATTGAGATTACTACTTCTGCCGAAATGTGCGAGGAAGTGCTAAAGCATGCGCCTAAGGCGGATTACATATTTAAGGCTGCTGCAGTTTCAGACTATGCGCCAGTTTATACATCTGATGAGAAGATTAAGAAACAGGACGGCAACATGGTCATAGAGCTGAGGAGAACCTCTGATATCTTGGCTGAGCTAAGGAAGATTAGAAAACCTGAGCAGATAATCTGTGGCTTCTCGATGGAAACTCAAAACTTGCTTGAAAACTCCCGCAGTAAGCTCGAGCGCAAATGTCTCGACATGATATGTGCGAACAGCCTTAGGGATGCAGGCGCTGGCTTCGGTGGGGACACCAATATAGTTACTATTATCACCAAGGATGACGAGACAGAGCTGGGTAAGCTCAGTAAATTCGATACAGCGATGGCGATTATCGATAAGGCCAAAGTACTTAGTCAGAAGCTTGGTTAATCGTATTATTCCGGTTTATGTTCAGGTTTAAGTTCCGATTTAAGCTATTAAGTACGATAGAAGCTTTTGCCAGACGAGTTATTGAAAATTGATAAACGGTATTAGAGATGGACAACAAAGCAATAATGATAAACACAATCAAGGGAGCTCTACTGAACCCCGACTTCATCGAAGCTGCTGGATTAGATAGCGATGTAATGGAGGTGCGTACAGCACGCGAGGATTTCGTCGAGATGGTGTACGAGCTGTATTACCATTCGGGTAATCACGGACGGTTCGACAGTAAAGTAATTCTAAGCATATGCTCACGCTATACACCAGAGCTTGAGGTCGCTCCGCGTGAAGGTTGGCTCGAGCATACGAGGCTATATCTCCTCAACTTGCTATTCCCTCACCTAGATGGACCACAAGACCCAGATAAATTCAAAGCTGGTAGAAACATCTTGCTACAGCTCATGCGTGGCGTGTACGAGTATGAAAGGAAGACTCTTCCCTTCGATCCTTGCTATGACATCCACCTTCTCAGCGATGAAGAGATTATGAGCAAGGGGTTTACTGATGAGTATCTCAGATTTAATAAACTCGTTAAGAGCAATTATGTCTACGAATTCATGAGACTTAGCTCCGATATTTCACCTTTTAATACGCTCGGCCATGTAAGCGGAGTTCACTACGTTGCTATGTACACAGCGAGGCAGCTTTACGATGCGGGAATTAACGTCGATCTCGGGCTCGTTTCTGCCGCTGCAGCTTCTCACGATATTGGTAAATACGGCTGCCGCAAGGAAGAAGAGCGCCGTGTGCCTTATCTTCATTACTATTACACGGACTACTGCCTGACTAGATTTGGACTGCCGACCATCATGCACATCGCTGCAAATCACTCGACTTGGGACCTCGAGCTAGATAATCTATCCGTAGAGTCACTACTACTCATATACGCCGATTTCCGCGTGAGGAGCATAAGGGACGAGGATGATCAAGAGACCATAAACTTCTTTACATTGGAAGAAGCATTCGATGTAGTCCTCAATAAATTTGACAATATAAACGAAGCCAAGAACCACAGATACGAGAGGGTGTATAACAGACTTCTCGACTTCGAGGATTTCATGCGCGAAAACGGTGTAACTACTGACCTCCCAGAGGATTGGGCAGAGACCCCGCACTTTAGGCGTGCTCCAAAGGTCAGAGAGCTAGCCCTCTTAAGTGGATCTGAGGCTACTTCTCAGCTCAAGTTTAGAGCAATCGAGCACAATATTCGCCTCATGAAGATCTTCAATAGTCCAGCTGAGTTCTCCAGTCTTCTTGAACGCGCTAGGAGCGAGTCTCAGTGGAGCAATATCAGAACTTATTTGAACATTCTCGGCGAATACAAATCCTACATGACGGAGGATCAGAAGGTAATAGTCCTCGATTTCATGTACGACATGCTTTTTAACAGAGAGAGCGACCTCAGAGAGCAGGCTGCTCAGATAATGGGTCAGATAGTCGCAAGATTTCGCGAGGAATATAAGAAGGAGCTACCTAAGTCGGTGCCTACAAGGGATTCCGACACCACTAATATCACGCAGTTTTCTAGTTACCTCGAGAAGATTCTCATGCCATCTAGAAAGCATACTGATTTTCATAGGAAGCGTATCATCGAGGCGACGCCTGATTTTGTAAATGAAGTCGTTAAAAACTGCCGACCTTCGTGTCGCAGCAAGTATTTTGATGTCCTCGAGGACTATTACCACGTAGCTGACCTCGATGAGCAGACAATTATCGTTCTATGCAGCACTGCACTAAGTATCGATAAGGATCTGATGCCGGAATCGTTCCTTGAGAGCCTAATGTTCTTTACAAAGGATATCCTTAACAGCTACAGTCAGGATACTGATCTCCTTGCACTCGCTGTGATTGAGCGATTCTTCCCTGACTCAGGCATAGATGTAGATGCAAGACGCCTGAGCATTCTTGGAGTATCAGCAGGAAGAGATATTACTGAATCGGTGCCTTCGTCATTATTTCTGGACAATCTAAAGACTAGCACATCATGGATGTCTAAGCTCGCTAACATAGATTACATGTTCAAAGTAGCAAAGCAGGGATACAATGTTATGCATATCGCAACGCATTTTGTAAACCTTATCAAAGTCAGCGAGGCCATCGTAGTTCGTAAACATGCTGGCGACTGCTTGATAGAGCTTGCGAGCCGTATGCCTAGCGACCAGATAAACGAGCTTTGCATCGACCTCTTCAACGGTCTAGAGCTAAGCGATTACCAGTTCCTTAAGTACATTCCTGGCTATCTAGGGCAGCTCATGATGTATCAGCCTGACAGCGAACAGAGTGAGGCAATCGAAGCGCTTGAAACTATGTTATATACGGGGAATAGCAAGTCAGCAGCTGCATCACTAAGCACTATGGCAGTGCTATTAGAGAACTACGACAAGTTACCTGAAGCTAGCAAGAATGCGGAGAAGTACAAGAAGAGACTTCTCGGCATGATTATCAAGGCTATCAGTCATTACAATACTGCGCTGTCGCAGGAAGCACTCCGGGTGCTTGGGATGAGAATATTTGGCAGTGAAGTCATGACTCTAGGGTCAAAGGGATGGGCTGCATCTCACTGCTTCAAGAGACTAGCTGCTGTGATTCCGCTAATTGGTGACGATATTGGGCTAGAGTTTTACAACAATGCAGCAGTGCTAAATTACATATACAGATTCATCGCTACATACGTCGATGAAGTTGGGCAATTTGAGTTTGCGGAGTATGACAAAATTGCATTCTTCCCTGGCTCGTTTGATCCGTTCACTCTTGGACACAAAGCAATTGCAACGACTATAAGGGACATGGGATTTGAAGTGTATCTGGCACTAGACGAGCTTTCTTGGACCAAGAGGATGCTGCCTCATGCACTGCGCAGGAACATTCTCGCGATGTCCATTAGCAGCGAAGAGGGCTTAAATCTATTCCCAGACGATATGCAGGTTAACCTCGCTAATTCGGATGATATGCGGAGACTGAGAGAGCTTTTTGCAGGCAAAGATTTATACATAGTTACAGGCTCAGATGCTCTTGCAAATGCCGCTTGCTACAAGGCTGCCCCAAGCGAATACTCGATTCACTCGCTAGGTCACATTGTGTTCGATAGAGAGTCGAGCGATGATTCTTATAGAGATAGCGGAGATAGCTACCCAATCACGGGCGAGATTATAAAGCTGCACCTCAAGAAGTATTCTGAAGATGTAAGCTCCGCCAGGATTCGTAACAATATTGACCTCGGACGAGATATCGGCACGCTGCTCGACCCAGTTGTGCAGAACTACATATACGACATGAACCTCTATAAGCATGAGCCTGCATATAAGGAAGTACTTACAGCTAGCGATATCAGCTTCAGCGTCTTTGAACACATGGATGCAGGCTTCACCATGCCACTTAGCGATGATTTGGAGAAGGCTGGCTACGACCCCGTGGTTCTTAGCGAATACCTTGATGACCCAGCAACGAAATCAATCCTGATAGAAGCTAGGCCAGGAGAACGAGAAGAACCTGTGCTCTCTGCGTTTGCATCGGCTAGAAAGCTTCGTGCTAATGACCTGCTCGAGGAATTCGGTAGCAGTGAAGTAGCTTCTACAATTAGAAAGAGTGCGCTTGGCTCGATAGCTTCAATCGGTGCATTTTATGCAAAAGAGGATGCAACTGTAGGTGTCTCCAACCTTAAGCAGATTCTGCTCACGGAGATCATGACGGAACTCCTCGATGAAGATTACACTTACGTAATCTATCGCCCTGTAAATCCTGCAGGTATGGACGAGGATACAATTGACCTTTTAATCCACCATGGATTTGTCAATATCTCTAGTAGTGAGGAAGAACCTATCTACGCAGTGGATATGAAAGCTCCTATCGTGCTATTTAGAGATGTCGAAGCGTGTATCAAGGCTCCGTTCAATAAGAACCCTAGGATTATTAAGGCTGCGGATGATGCTCATGCAAAGCTCCTCAGGACTTTTAACGAGCTGTTCCCTGGCAAGCTGATACTCACTTTTAACCCTAGGGCAGTATATAGCCGTATCGTAAATATGGTTACATCTGAAAACGGCGTGCCTGCAGCTTCCGATCCCCTAAAGAAGCGCGGACCTTATATGGCGGTTCCATACGGCAAGGCACTTTCGGACGTGGTCATACCTAATACCGTAACAAAGGCGCTTAGGACAGATAAGTACTTTAAGAATGATTTATCAGGATTCACTATCCGAGAATACCGTAACTACGCACCGCTACAGGAGCAGATAAAAACTATCAAGTCCTTTGAAAAGCCTGTGATATTAGTTGACGACTTCCTTCATAATGGTCAGCGTTTAAACCACATCGCACCTCTGATTAAGGACGAGGGAATTGACCTTCGCAAGGTAATCGTCGGAGTTCTCACTGGCAGAGCGTTAGATACTATGAAGGAACGAGGCATCTCGGTCAACGGAGCTTATTTTCTACCGGATATCTCGATTTGGATAAATGAGCATGACAGCTATCCATTCTTTGGTGGTGACAGCATCGAGCTAGTCGACGGCTCTAAGGAGCATAGGACGATTAACTTGATGCTGCCATATACGACTTTTAGCTTCGTGGGCGAAAACGATATGGATAAGGTATATAGGTATTCGATTACCTGCCTCGAGAATGCTCGGGACATCCTTCGCATACTCGAGCAGGAGTACCAAGCGGAGTACGGCCGCAAGCTGACACAAAGCCAGCTCGGAGCAGTCATCTCAAGACCTTGCTCGCCAATGCTACCACCAGGTCTCGAGTACGACAGCTCCTTCGCAGCTTCTGATTTTATCGAAAATGATGTACGTAGGGCTGAGAGGCTGCATATGTTTAAGAAGTAGTTGATATTTAAAGAACCCCAGCTTAGCAGTACTTAACTGGGGTTCTTTTGCATTTATTCAAATTCTATATTCAATTATTAGTTGAATCGCTTATAGTACTTCTTGTTGAAAAGCCACTGTAGATTGATCATTGGCTTCTTGTCATTAGCCTTTATAAGGAAGCCAAAATCTTTATATATTTCATCGCAAAGGGCCTTTTGGTCTATTGTTTTTATATCGATATCAGCATGATTTTTATAGTCATATGCGCTTCTTACCTTGAATGTCTTATCGAATGTATATATTCTTCCTCTATTGTCATGATAGACGTAGGCATCTCCATCAAAATCATCTTCTTTTAACAAAATAGGTTCCTCATCATTAAGCGCATTAGCTCCATTATAAATATAAAATCTATCACTAAATACCCCAGAAGCACCACTTTCCGGTTTATATCTAACTTTCTGTTTATCTGGTTGCTCCATACTATCAATATTATCAAGCAACATCGCAAACTCTGGATGCGCATCTCTATCGTGTGAGATATTCCGCACATAATAAACTGAATGCCTATCTATATTACTTTTGATGTACCATCTTATAAAAACCACCCCTACTCCTACAAGCAAGCAGCAAGTTATGATTAGTATCTTCTTAAGTTGTGCATTTTGCATGGTTTGCACCTTCTTATTTTACTCCTGTAATTTTTAATTGAATCGTTTATAGTATTTCTTGTTAAAAAGCCATTGCAAATTAACCTTTGGCTTTTTATCATTAGCCTTTATAAGGAATCCGAAATACTTATACAGCTCATCACTGATAGCTTTCTCATCTATCGTATGTATATCTATTTCATCATAAGTATCATAATCAGATGCTCTTCTCAACTTAAAAGCTTTATCGAATTCATATCTTATCCCTCTATTGTCAATATAGATATAGGCATCATCATCACCATGCCCCATGTAGAGCTCCGGCGTTTTACCATCAACGGAATAGGCTTCGTTATAAATATAAACTCTACCGCTAAATGCGCCCTCTTTTCCACTTTCTGGTCTGTAGACGACCTTGTCTACCTTTGGCTGCTTAATAGTATTCATATTGTCTATCACCATTGCAAAATCTGGATGTGTACCCTTTGAATGTTGAATATGCATTGCATAATAAACCGAGTTTTCTGTCAGGTTTCCTTTTACATACCATCTTACAAAAACCACTCCTACTCCTACGAGCAAGCAACAAGTAATTATAAGCATCCTCTTTAGCAACTTGCTGAGCATAGTTTACTCCTTTTCTTAGTGCAATTTCTTTAGTTGAACCGCTTGTAGTACTTCTTGTTAAACTCTTTCTGCATGTTAATTAGAGGTTTGCGATTGACGTTGGCTTCAACGAGGAAACCGAAATTCTTGTATATGTCTTTGTACAGAGCTTTTTGATTGATTGTTTTGGGATTCATGCGATCCAAGCTCTTTGATTTATCACGGAAATAAATCAGGGTAAACGATTCATCAAATTCATAATTCGCATTTATATTGTCATAGTAAGAATACTGTCCTTTCTCATGGGTTCTATTAAATGTGATTGTTGGAACTAGATTTCCTATGCTATTCTTGTGATTGTATATCATATGTCCGCCATCTGTTCGATACTCTATTCCTTTTATATCAGGTTCATATACTAAATCGTAGTTTTCTAATACCATGGCCATCTCTGGATGTGTACCCTCCTTATGCACTATGTTGTGGGCATAGTAAACGGAATATTTTCTGAGGTTGTAGTCTATGTATAGGTTAGCAATTATTAACAATATCCCCATAATTAGCGCTATTATGCTACTTCTCTTCATGCTTAATCTACTTCCTTTTAAATAATGTTTTCAGCTTCTTTGTCAGTTTAGATACAACTTAACAGGAATACTAGGTCTCTCAGAGCCAAAATTAGAGCTACGATTGAGATGTCCAACCTCTGTGCCTGATATGAGCTCAACTTCTGTTTTATCCGTCCATCTAAGGCCTTCTTCAGTTAGGAAGTTATCGCCCGTAAGATTCTCTCCTATCAAATCAATTTTGATATTCTTAAAATAGTCGGGACCACGAGTACCCTCATTAAAGTCACCAGAAACATTCACACCACTCATGCTAGGTGTGTTATTTGCTTCTTGTTCTGTTTCTTCTGATAAGCTTCCGCTTGCTGCTGATGAATCACCAAGTTCGGCATAGTCGGCTGCCATAACGATCGGTTTGATATTAAATAAAATAATGCAGACTAAAATAACAATAGATGAAATCTTCTTTATCATGATACACACTTCTCCAATTTTTATTAGATATAAATTTCAGTGACACTCTATCATATATGACGGTACACTATCAAGTATTTATATTGGATATGCTTCTGAGAACTAGTCTTCATTTAGCAAGTTATCTTGTATAGTCCATGATTCCTATTTTAATTTGACAAACACTTTCTTGTGTAATACGATTGTATTACACAAGAAAGGAGGACGGATATGTCTACTGTAAGCTTGCGAGTTCCGGAAGATGAACTAAAGATTTTTAAATCCTATGCTCAGCACAATAACAAAACTCTGTCGGAAATTATCAGAACTACTCTGCTTGAACGAATTGAGGAAGAATACGACCTTCAAGTTTTTACGGATTATGAAGCAGAAAAAGCAGCTGGAACATTAAAGACCCATCCAATCAGTGAGCTTTGGGATGAAATTGACTTATGATTTATCAGCTAGTTACAACTGACAGATTCGACAAAGCTTTTAAGAAACTAGATAGGCAAACTCAAAAGATTATAAAAGCTTGGATTGATAAAAATCTCATGCACTGCATAGACCCACGTATTCATGGCAAGGGACTGACTTCGAATAGAAGTGGGCAATGGCGTTATCGAGTAGGTGACTACAGAATTTTAGCGGAGATACAGGATGAGCGACTTGTACTAGTGCTCATTGATATAGGACATCGAAGCAGAATTTATAAATGACTTTTTATTGCTATGCGCGTTGATCTTTATGCGTATAGCAGTCTTCCTTATACAACAAAAGCCCAGGAGCTCACTCCTAGGCTTTATACATCTCAATTAATATTTCTCATCATACGTATGCTCTTCAATCGCCAGCTTAATCAAACTGTCTAGCAGGGTTGGCTGATCTATGCCCATCGCTTCCCACAGCTGTGGATACATGCTGATATTCGTAAATCCTGGCAGCGTATTAATCTCATTAAATACAACTCTGCCGTCTTCAGTATAGAAGAAGTCAACCCTCGATAGTCCGCGGCAGTCCATCACCTTGAATATTTCAACGGCGCTATTTCTAATCTCCTTCTGCTTGCTCATCGGGATATCGTCGACAACTCTCGTCTGTGATTCAGGGTTGTTGTACTTCGCATCGTAATCATAGAATTCACCAGCTGATAGAATCTCACCCACGCAAGAAGCCTTCGGATTGTGATTGCCGAGAACCGCAACTTCCATCTCTCTACCGACAATCATCTCTTCGACGAGGACTTTGTCATCATACTTAAATGCATTTTCAATAGCCCCTTCGAGCTCCGACTTCTTCTCGACTTTGGAAGCTCCAACCGAGGATCCCGCCGAAGATGGCTTAACGAACAGCGGTAGCTTTCCGTCATTCGTGCTAAGAGCATTCATGATTTCGCCCTCACGGTCATCGGCAAAATCCTTCTTCTTAATCACGCAGTACTTCGCCTGAGTGATGCCAGTCTCGCCCACGATGATCTTGGTAACTGATTTATCCATTCCATTTGCAGAAGCCTTTACGCCAGGACCAACGTAAGGAATCTCAGCGAGCTCAAAGAGGCCCTGTACTGTTCCGTCTTCTCCGTTGTCTCCGTGGAGCACTGGTATGATGCAGTCTATACGCTTTGCGGTCGCTCTATCCTCTTCGTCGAAAACGAGGATTCCGTGTACCGTCGGATCCGCAGGGATGCACGCCTGTCTGTTATCAGGTCTATTTTCCCAAGCACCGCTAGCGATTTCGCCTGTACTTGCCTCGGTCAGATACCATCTGCCCTCTTTGGTTATTCCAATTTTAGTAATTTCGTAGCGGTCAGAATCGAGCCCCTTGATGACATTTACCGCTGAACTTCGCGACACCTCATGCTCATCGGACCTTCCTCCAAATATAACTGCAATATTCATCATTAACCTCCCATATCTGGTGAATGGCTAAGTTATCCGCACACGTTCTATACTACGGGTAGCTTGCCTTAAAATATTTACTTTTCTTCTATCGGTTTTTTCTCGGCTATCACAACTCTGTTCATTCCAGCCAAATCCTTGATAATCGCCGCTGGCTTATAGTAGTGCGTTCTCTCTAGCAGGAATGAAACAGCCTCACCCTGATCATATCCGATCTCAAGTGCGAGCACTCCACCTTCCTTGAGGTGGGCAGCAGCGTTATTTGCAATAACCTTATATGCATCAAGTCCATCCTCACCACCGTCCAGTGCAAGTCTTGGTTCGTGATCCTTCACCTCTGGGTCGAGCGTCTCGATGATCTCTGACTTGATGTAAGGTGGGTTGCTGACGATTAGGTCGAACTTCTCATCTGTATCAAGTGACGAGAACATGTTGCCGAGTGCAAAGCTTACCCTATCCAGCACATCGTTAATTTCTGCATTCTTTCTTGCGACCTCTAGTGCTTTCTCACTGATGTCCGCAAGCTTGACACGAGCACCTGGAGCTAGGCTCGCAATCGAAATTCCAATCGCACCGCTACCTGTACACATATCGAGTACCTCTGGGCTCTCGAGCTCCATGCCACTGATGATGCCGAGCACCTGTTCTACGAGCACCTCCGTGTCGAGTCTTGGGATGAGGACATTTTCATTTACACAGAACGGCAGACCCATGAATTCCTGTACCTTTGTGATGTACTGAAGCGGAACTCCCGCCGCACGCTGGTCGATTCTCTCCCTATATGCTTCTACGTCAGAACTATCGAGCAGCTCTGTGTCTCTCGTTATTATCTCATTATGTGTAAATCCAGTTACGTAGCAGAATATATCATCCGCATCTCCGTTTGGATTGCTGATGCCTGCTTCTCCTAGCTTCGCCCTACCAGCGCGAACTAGGTTCTTGACCATCGTTTCGTCTTCGCTATACCTCTTATCTTCAAGATTGTCGAAAATCGAATCGCGCTCTTCCTCTTCATTTGCCGCCTCTAGGTCGTCGCTGATATCTTCATCCTGTTTGCTGATTACACCCGGTTCAAGTTCACCAAGCACAGCCTTAAGTGATGTTATCGCAACTTCAAGCTGCTCTTCGTCTGGCTCTCTAGTTGTTAGCTTCTGCATCATGAGGCCTGGCCAGCTTAGCACCCTAACGACCGCATTATCACTTCTGCCCGCCCACCTTAGGAGCTCGTAGCTGATACCTGCGATTACTGGCATCAGAAGAAGCCTAGATATGATTCGCCATGCTAGATTTGGCCATCCGAGAAATGAGAACAGCACAAGGCTGATAATCATTACGAACATGAGGAAACTAGTCCCGCAGCGAGGATGAAGCGTGTAAAACTCCTTGGCATTTGCAGGAGTTAGCTCAAGACCATTCTCAAAGCAGTGAATCGTCTCGTGCTCCGCACCGTGATACTGAAACAGTCTCTTGACGTCATTCATCTTGGAAATTGCCAGCACATACAGCACGAAAACAGCTAGCCTCAGTACACCTTCCGCTAGGTTGAGCAGTACCGTGTTCTTGGTCACGTGCTTAAGCAGATTTACGCTATAAGTCGGCATGATTACGAACACGACAACTGTGATGAGCAGCGATATCGCCACCGAGATGCCAAGCATAACATTCCACACTGTCTTAGGGCTGAACTTTCTCTCCAGCCACTGGTCGAGCTTACTAGGCTCTTCTTGTTCCTCTTCAGGCATTGCTTCTTCGAGGATTTCGGATGAGCGCATAAGAGTCTTCATCCCAGAGATCAGCGATGAGAAAAAACTCACCACTCCTCTCACAAACGGTACCTTCGTCACCTTAGAAGGTGTCTTGATATCCTCTATCTCTAGTTTTATATCTCCATTAGGAAGTCTGACCGCAAGTGCCTGTTTGTCCGCACCGCGCATCATTACGCCTTCCATTACCGCCTGACCGCCAATCTTGGTCGGCTTAGCGTCCTTGATGAAAATCTTACTATAATCCATCTTCCCTCCGACTGTTAGAAATTCAGCTCCTTGAGCATCACATCTACGAAGTCCTTATTGCACTTGGTATGGCTCAGGTTGTCGAGCACCTTCTCCGCAACATCAGCAGGATTTCCCGCAGCCATCTCTCTTCTCATCATGTTCATCACGAGATATTCGTTATCATCTAAGAGTAGCTCTTCCTTTCTCGTGCTGGACTTTGCCAAGTCGATCGCAGGGAATATTCTGCGCTCGCTTAACTGTCTATCGAGGTGAAGCTCCATGTTACCTGTACCTTTGAATTCCTCATATATTACATCGTCCATCCTGCTTCCCGTGTCGACGAGTGCAGTTGCGAGTATCGTTATACTGCCGCCCTCCTCGAGGTTACGTGCCGCACCAAAAAATTTCTTTGGAGCATGAAGAGCCCCAGGATCAAGTCCGCCAGATAGCGTTCTTCCCGACGATGGCGTCTCCATATTGTATGCGCGAGCGAGCCTTGTGATGCTGTCCAGTAGAATGACTACGTCTTTACCCTCTTCGGCTAGTCGCTTCGCCCTCTGGATTACCATCTCAGCAACCTTTACGTGGTGCGCAGGCAGTTCGTCGAATGTCGAATATATTACCTCAGAACGAGTGAGCGCCCTCTTCATATCCGTAACCTCTTCAGGTCTCTCGTCTACGAGGAGTACAATCATCTCAATCTCTGGATATTTCTTCTCTATGCTCGCTGCTATCTGTTTGAGCAGAACCGTTTTACCCGCCTTAGGCTGAGCTACGATAAGACCTCTCTGTCCCTTGCCGATAGGTGCAACTAAATCCATGGCTCTCATAGCCAGCTTGATGCTGGTGTCTTCGAGGACGATTCTCTCATTCGGGAAAATCGGTGTCAGTCTATCAAAATGAGGTCTTCTCCTCGCGCTAATCGGCGTCTCTCCGTTCACTTCCTTTACGTATAGGAGTGCTCCGAATCTCTCACCCTGATTAGGATGCCTCGAGATACAGCGAATCTTATCGCCAGTTCTGAGACCGAACCTTCTAATCTGAGTCTGTGACACATAGATATCCTTCTCGGATGTCAGAAAGTTGTTGAATCTCAGGAATCCAAATCCCGCTTCTGCGATATCGAGGATTCCCTCGACCTCTGGACGCTCTTGTACGATTTCTGTTACTTTGGTTTCATCTGAGGCATCAGAGGACTCTTCATTCGCTCCAGCCTCAACCTCTTCAGAATTAATTGCTTTGTCATTTAGCGTTTCAGTTTCGCTCGAAGCGAAAGCTTCACCTACTAAGGAAGCCTCTGCAGAGTCATATGTTTCAGTGCTTTCACGAGCTTCCGCTTCCTTTGTTTTTTTTGTGGTCTTTTTAGCTTTCGTAGCCACTGCTGACTCCTTAGCTGTGCTTTTCTTTTCTTTTTCCATTGTTCCTCCCAGGACTATAGCTCCTCATTGCCGCCTATCGTTGATAAGATTGTCTCATCTTTGGAGTCAATCTGGCTCACTCGTAGCTTCTTAACGTCCTTTTGGTCGATTTTTTCACTGAGGCCGAGTAATGTCGGACTTAGATATACTGTCTTTAGCACTTTTCCATCTAGGCTGACTGTACTGTGCTCCGTGAAATTCTGTCCTTTTATGTAGTATTTCTTGCCGATTGAAATTATGCCATCAATCTTGATTTTCTTGTATCCCATGCGCATCTTTGTCCGCTTATATGGATTCTTACCGCCAAATACATAGTTCTTCCCATATAGCATGTCATAAGCGAGCGCCTTCAGGTTCTTTTCGTAGTCTTTAGAGTTCTTGTCCGCAGTCTGTTCGTAATCAAAGATTACACCTTGATGACCTAGCCCGACATTCTTAAGAATATCCGCAGTAACCTCATATGACGTGATATCCTTGTCCTTCTTTTTAAGACCGATATTGTCCCATATTACATATCTGGTCTGGTAGAGGTCTCCTGTGCCGTACTCAGACTCCTTGATATCGAGTGCAGGGATGTGGTCTCCGTAGATTAGCACGACGGTAGGCTCGCCAGATTCTTCTATCTTCTTTAACAAGTCTCCTGTAAACTCATCCATCTCGTGGAGTTCATTCACGTAGTATTCGTACTTCCACTTAGTAGCTTCATCCTTTGCAGTTACCGTTGTATATGGATCCTTGAACACTCGCTCCGTCGGATATGCACCATGCCCTTGTACTGAGATGATATGAAGTAAATCTCTCGTATCTGACCTCTTAATTATATTCATAATATCGTCGGTCATGACCTTATCCTTCGCCCAGCCAGTTGGCGTTTTGACGATGTTGTTCATGTATTCGAGTGATGTGAAGTTGTCAAATCCGAGCGATGCATATACCTCATTACGGTTATAGAACAATGCTCTGTGGTCGTGCATTGCGTGCGTATCATATCCGTGACTCTTTAGCACATATCCGAGACTCTCGAGAGATTGCTCGCGAAGCTTGCCCTTATATGGATATTCTCCCGGTCCAAAGAACCTAGAGCTGATACCTGTTAGCACCTCGAACTCCGTGTTGGCCGTTCCTGCTCCGCATGCCGGAACCTTAAACCAACCTGTAGAGTAGTTCTTCATTAGATTGGTGAAGTTCGGCGTTGGGTCATTTGAAACCTTGATATTCTTATAATCCTGTGCATAAGAGAACGACTCAAGCTGCAAGATGATGATATTAGGATATTTCTTTGCATCATTTTTCTGCACTAGTTTGGTATTTGTACCATTCTTAGTGTAATTTTCAAGGATTGATTGAATTTCTTTCTTTGAGTAATGGTTTGGCTTCCTGATTCCTTTATTTACAGAGGTATTTAAGAAACAATACGCAAATCCATAATCTCTATACGCATAGTTGAGATTTCCGAAGAACGTGCTTAGCGCCTTAGTCTCAATCAGACCGAAAGTGCCACCAAAGCATGTTGCAATTACTACAACGATTATACCTAGCTCTTTCTTGTAATTTAAGTTTGTCCACTTATAGCAATTTATGTAATAAAGCACGACTATGAGCAGTGCAACACCAATAATCGCAGCGCCTAGGGTTATCTGGGCCTTCGAATAATATGTGGTTAGCAGCGAGAAGCCGTCCTTTGTGTTTTGCAAATCATAAAGTGTGAATGGAGTCATTCGCTTGAGCAAGATGACACCGTTGACAGTTCCTAGAATCCCCCAGACTGTACATAGTATCAGGAATGCAAAGCCACGCTTTCTGAACATAAGCGCGAGGCACATCGTTGCGAAGATAATCAAACAGTTATATAAGAAAATAATCGGATGCTTGAATAAAAACATAGCTCCATCGAAGACCCCACTCGTAATTCGTGCGAATGTCTCGATGTATAAATTCATCAAAATTGATGCAATTGCAAGCTTTAAAATGAACTTTCGATCATGTAGCTTTCCGTCATTTAATTTCGGCACCTTCTTTGGAAATTTCGCACGGTACTTGTCATGCACCTTGTGTGCGCCACCCTTTATCTTTGCCAGAACCCCTCTACAGAAATTCTTAACTTTCATATTAAGTTACTCCTTCCAAATGGAATTGGATAATTCCGCAAATTCTTCCATCGTAAGCGTTTCCGCCCTGCGCGATGGGTCTATATTAGCACTTTCAAGTGCATGCTTTATGACGTCTTTGTTAACATCATCTAGTGCTTGTAGGGAATTTAGAAGCGTCTTGCGCCTCATCGAAAAACCTGCTTTTATGCACCTAAAGAAATTGTTTTCATCGTTAACTTGTACCGCTAGCTTATCTCTCATATTGAGTCTGAGTACCACCGAATCCACTTTTGGCACCGGATAGAATGATTCGCGTGAAACATCGCAAACCTTATCCACTGTACACCTATAATGAACCGCATATGTAATCGCTCCAGCTAGCTTAGTTCCCGGCTCGGCCGCAATTCTATCTCCGACCTCCTTCTGCATCATAACAGTAAGGCTTTCAAATCTCGCCTTCGACTCAATCAGCTTAGTGATTATCGGCGTCGTTATGTAGTATGGTAGATTTCCGACTATCCTCGTCTTCGTAAGTCCATGGGCTCTCATGCTTTCGTCCACAATTGATTTGATATCAACTTTTAGAATATCCTCGTGGATAACTTCAAAGTTATCGTGCAGTGCAAACTTGGTGCGCAGGATAGGTATTAGCCTATCATCAAGCTCTATTGCGATAACGTAGCCAGCATCATCTATGAGCTCTGATGTAAGAGCACCTTCACCCGGCCCGATTTCGACAACCAAGGTCTGCTCATCTATTTCACTACCCTCTACTATGTCGTCTATTACGCTTTGGTCATTTAGGAAGTTCTGTCCGAGACTCTTCGCGTGCTTAAAGCCATGCGGTGCCCGTCCGCTACCGGTATTATACTTCCCTTTGTGTTTCGATTTATTTCCCAATTTTTTCTCTCTATTTCTCAGTTTTGTGCATTAGTATTTAAATTTTCTGCCTTGACCTTTATAAGTGCTGCTTCAAGATCTGTTTTAGATATTCCAAATCCGTTCAGCTTTCTTAGAAATGCTTTTCCGTTTCCATACCCTATTCCGAGCTCTGCCCCCACATGTTCTCGAAGCACCGAAGCCTGCTGTCCTCCGACGAGCTCCAGTTCATTAAGATCGTCCATAGTTATGTTATCTTGCTTAGCACTCTTGGTGATGCCATGAACCTTAGTTAACGCATCTCTAATGGCCTCTGGCGCCGCATTTTCAACTCCGATATCATCGTCCCTAATTGCCTCTGATTTTGGTAAATATGCATGCAATGCTTTCGGAAATTTTGCCGTTAACTTTCGCCTTATTTCCTCACCAGAATAGTCGGGATCAGTCAAGATAATAATACCTTTTTCGTTATATGCTTTCTCGATCAGCCCCCAGGTCTCACTCGTTATTCCAAATCCATGCGTTGCAATAATTAGCGCATCGCAAGCTTTTGCTACAGCATCGACATCGTCACGACCTTCTACGACTATCGCCTCGTTTATGATCAGCCTATCCGCTCTCTCCAAATTATTTGTCTTTTGCATTATCCTTATCCTTCTCATTAGGAAATACAAATAGGATTTCATCTGGATCAACAAGCCTTAGCTGCTTTCGAGCCTGTTCCTCTATATACTCCTTGCTGTTTACATTCCTGAGCTCAATTTTGAGTTCTTTTCTCTGTTCTATGAGCTCTTTCTGCTTATGCTTAAGCCTTCTATTCTCGAGCTCAAGTTTGACTATATTGCGAACTGACGCCGCGAGCAACAGCAAAACCACAGCCACAATTATCAAATTGCGCCTGTTTGCAGGTTTTGAAAAAATTCCTCTTGTACCGAATTTCTTCTTTTTCTGTTTTTCCCTAGTCGTCTGCCTAGTTTCTCTGCTTTCAGTTGAGGCTGTGGCCACCCTATCGGATGACCTCAGCTCTCTGTTCTTCTTTCTGCTTTTGCACATTAAAATCTGTCGTCCCTGTAATTAGAATATGTAGCTCCATGGATCCACAGCCTTTCCTCCGACATGAACCTCGAAGTGAAGGTGGGAGCCCGTGCTTCGACCTGTATTTCCTACGTTTGCAACTACTTGTCCCTTATATACCTTATCACCGACGCTTACGTTTATCTTGCTGCAGTGTCCATAGAGTGTTTCCTGTCCATTATCATGCTTGATAATTACACAGTTTCCGTAGCCACCGAACGTGCCGGCCTTCGTAATAGTTCCTCCATCGGCAGCATAAATAGGTGTTCCTGTTGGACAAGAGAAGTCTAGTCCTTCGTGCATTCTACCCCATCTGCTTCCGAATTTTCCGTTGCTGTTGATAACGTAATTGTTCTTGATAGGCACTGCATACGAGCCACTCGATGCAGTTTTAGGTTTATCGTTGATTCCGACCTTAACGATTTTCTTAATCGGTTGAACAACTACCTCTTTGTGCTTAATATTTCTATTTACTTCTTTTCCGTTTACTTTAGTAATTGTTCCGCTGATTATCTGCCTTCCGTCAACACCTTCCTGTGCGACTAGAGACTCTCCCTTGTAGAGATCCTTTGTCTCTTGTTTCTCCGTTTCATATGGAATTGTCTCAGACATCTTTCCAGTTTCAACGGTTCTAACTTCAAGCGGTGAAACCTTCTTTTCCATGTTTACAAGGTCTCCCGGCTTAAGGTTATTCACGGATTGCTCGCTATTCTTGCCACTCATATCCTTGACGTTTACATCGTACTTCTTAGCGACGCTGTTTATGCTCTCGCCTTCTTTTATGATGTGACTCATGTTAATATTTCCGCCGTTAAGGAGTTGCTCCGAAGCCTGCTTTTTACTCTGAACGCTAGTAAGCATTACATCCAGCTGTTTAACCTCTACCTTCTTAGCAAACTTAATCTGTTCAAGCTTCATACCTTTTGCAGGTTTTTTATAGTGAGCAAGAGTTTCCTTAACTAAAGAGTCCGCTGTTCCCCTCGTCTCTACAACCGTCAGCAGTTTGCCGTCCTGATAGACGCCATAAGCAGAAACTTCAATGTCTGTCATATAGGTCAGCTTATTCATAACAGTGTCAGCATCATCTAAATCCTTTTCTGCTGCTGAAACCTTCCTAAATGTCACATTGTTACCAGCGATAAACTTAATGCGTGCTCCATTGTTATTAGAAGACATGTGGTCTCCGGCAACGTCCAAAAGCCCAACAACACTATCCTCAGATTTTACATAACCGAGTACACGCCCGTTATATGCATATTCATAGACTGTGTAATGCTGCATCGTCAGTAACACACCACAGACCATGATAATTAAAGCAAAAAGCCCACTCACCATCTTGGCGCCACTTCCCTTATATCTGACACGCATGTCATGATACTCAGTGGCTAGACTGTAGCCACAGCCGATAAAGAACTTGTCGGAAGCATCTTGGATCCTGTCATGCAGATAGATTGGTGCAGCCGCTGCCGTAGCCATCGCAGAACCAATTTTATTCCATACTGTAGGTCCCTTTGCTGCTCTTGCCGCCTTCCTCTCTGCCCTGGCTTCACTTTTCTTTTGCTCTATTGCTCTGACCTTGTCCTGCTTAGCTTGTTTCTTCGCCTTCTTGGCTGCTTTGGCTTTCTCCCTCTTGGCTTCCTTGGATTGTTTGTCAACCGCCTTTTTTGCTGCCTTCCTCTCTGCCTTAGAGGGAGCCTTTTGCTTTTTCTCCATATTCTCTACATTCTGTAAATTATTTTCTTTATTGTCTACTTTGTTTGCCTGTCTTTGTTCCATCTATAAGCCTCATCTGCTCTCTCTTTAACGCAAGAGCAGCGCATTCCATCGTCCATAATTCCGTGGTCCTTGCATATCGGACACTTGTATTTAACTTCTAAATAATCCTCTGGATACCCGTTCACCGCAAGGAACTCCTTCTTTTGCTCTATGAGCTCCTTCTGTCTCTGCAGTAGTTCCGTCCGCTTTTCCTTACCTATGCTTCCAAGTCCAGCGAGTAGCTTTTCTTTGATATCCGCCTCAATGCTTGCAAATTTCTGCATTACAGGCATTTCTGTTTCAAGTTTCTGCTGTTTTTCCTTCTGATCATGTATAGCCTTTTCTCTTAGGTACTTATAGTACTCCTCGAGGACTCGCTTGCTGACGTTTACACTGCCTTCCGAATTTGTATTTCTCGCCTTTTCTGCTTGCGTCGACTTGCCGCCCGCAGGTCCAGGACCTTGAGCACCGTTCTGGTTATTAGCTTTGTAGCTAGGCTCAATCCCTCCAGCTTTGCGATATTTGTTTTCCAAGACGGCATCGACGTATCTAAGTGATGGCTCACGCTTTCCTGCAGTGAGCTTCACAGCCTCAAGAACTTCCTCTATATTGTATCCAAACTTGTCGAACCAGCGATCCATCATCTCGCAGTCCCCGGAATTCCATTGGCGATTAAATCCAATCTCTTTGAATATCCTGCCATAGAGGTATCTTCGTTTCGCGTCCTTATCCAAAAGCGCCTTTACGTCTGCCTCGGTATTGCATCCTTCCTTGTGCCAATTAATGGCGACTTTGTTTATATAACGAACATCGTTGTGACCGTTATCACTGCTGTATTTTATCGCATAAGCGTACACCTCCGGCGAAACCCCGAATGTACCAATAGTATCAGCTATCTTGCGGGCATCACTAGAAGGTATGCTTCTTCCGCTCGCACTCTCGTAAGTGTCATATAGGTGTTTTAGATCGAGATTTACAAGGCGTGAATCCTGTTCTTCTGACTCACTTCCAGAGCTTCTACTTTTCTTGTTTCCGTAAAACCTTGAAATCTGGCTCAGAAAAACCACTCTATATGAGTCGTCAGGCATATAGTCTCGTCTTATAACGCCAACGCTTTCCCAGTAGTCCCACGCCGCATCGATTTCATCTGGAGTGATGCCAAGAACATTTGCAGTCTTACTTCTGTCCTCTACTATCCCGTGTTTTGCACGCATCAAACCAAGCAAATACACTTTTACATAGTCACCGTTCGCACTGGTAAAGAACTCGTTTATCATGAGGTTCTCGACTTCCGTACTAAACAGGTAGACGTCTTTATTCTGTTCTATAACAAACTCAGTGTTGTTCATGGTTCTCCTTGAAAAAACTTATTTATACAAATCTATACTGTGTACTCGAGGTTTCCGAACTTCGTGTACCTTGCAATCCATGCCAGGTTAACGGTTCCCGTAGGACCGCTCCTGTGCTTGGCAATAATTACTTCACATGTGTTCCCCGATGAAGTATCAGCCTCTTCATCCTCATTTTGATAATAGTCATCCCTTTTTAGGAATACTACGATATCTGCATCCTGCTCGATTGAACCAGACTCTCTGAGGTCAGACAGCATCGGGCGATGATCCTTACGCTGCTCAGAAGCACGGGAAAGCTGCGATAACAGGATTACGCATACGTCAAGTTCTTTTGCAAGAATCTTGATGCTTCTGGTAATCGCACTTATTTCATTAGTTCTGTTATCTCCGCCATATCCGAGGGACATGAGCTGCAGGTAGTCAATGACTACGAGGTCAAGCCCACTCTTCTCCTTGAGTCTTCGGCACTTGTTCTTCATCTCGAGAATCGAGATCTGCGCTGTATCGTCGATATTGAGATTCACGCTCTCGAATTTCTCCTGAGCTGTGTCGATGCTGAACCATTCGTCGTCTTCGATTGTTCCATTCTTGATGTGCTCCATATCGACTCTTGCTGACATGGCGAGCATTCTCTGTCCCAGCTGCTCCTTGGACATCTCCATGCTGAACACGAGCACCGAATGACCTGCCATCGCCGCATTTTCTGCTACGTTAAGCGCAAACGCAGTCTTTCCCATACCAGGTCTAGCCGCAAGCACAACAAGGTCGGTCTTCTTGAGACCGCCGAGCATTTTATCAATATCTCTAAATCCAGTTGTAATACCAGGAAGCTGTCCCTTGTTCCTCACCAGCTCATTTATCTGGAGAATATTGGTCTGCAACACTTCCTGAATAGGAGAGTAGTTCTTGCGCTGTGAAGCCTGTGCTATTGAAAAAATTTCCTTTTCTGCCTCATCGAGAATCTGCTCACTGTCCATGCTTCCATCGTATGCATTCTTTCGCATAGTGTCGGCCGACTTGATGAGCTTTCGCATCTTCGATTTATCAACGACGGTGAGCGCATAGAACTTGGCATTTGAAGGGTTTATCGTATCACCTGACAGTCTGCTCAGATATGTCATACCACCGACTAGCTCAAGTTGATGTACCTTGTTAAGCTCCGCTCTCGTCGTCATAAGATCGATAGTTATGCTTCTTCTGAACATACTCATGAACATCTTATATATCTCTTGATGTTCCTTGAGGTAAAAATCCTCTGGTTTAAGTATGTCCACGACATCCTGAACGGCATCGTCGCTTAGCATCATAGACCCTAGAACCGCCTTCTCCGCTTCTATGTCTTTCGGAGGCTCTAGGGCCTCCGAAAGTTGACTGTTTATTTCATTTGGCATGTTTATTCCTCAGTAACAGCCACCTTGATGCGAGCTGTAATCTCAGTGTATAGCTTAATATCAACTTCATGTTCGCCGATTTCCTTAATTGGCTTGATCAGCACTATTTTCTTCTTGTCGACATCGAGCTTTGTCTGCTCCTTGATTGCATTAGCAATATCCATCGAGGTAATCGATCCGAATAGCTTGCCGCCTTCACCAACCTTAGTCTTAAGCTTGATAACCTCTCCTTCGAGTACCTTTTTCACCTGATTAGCTTCTGCCTTATCTAGTGCAATCTGCTCTTCGCGGTTAGCCTTATCTCTCATAACTTTCGTGAGATTTGAAGGAGTAGCCTCAATTGCAAATCCACCTGGAATTAAGCGATTTCTTGCGTAACCGTCACTTACCTTAACAACGTCTCCGGCTTTACCCGTTCCTTTAACGTCTTTCTTTAAAATAATCTGCATATTGCCCTCCTATTTCTCCTGTGCAATTTCCTATCATCTTTATTTTACTAATTCCCATCGCTTGGATTCTTGTTGTTCTTGTAAATCCTTTTTTATTTTACTAACACATTTTCAATCTTATAGACATTCCTCGCCTATTTGGACACTTCCGAAGCTCTATCCCTTACTCCTGTCCGTAGGCATCCGACTCTTCGCCATCTGTTCCTAGATACTCTGGTACTATCTTCTTAAGCTCCGCTATTACTTCTTCTGGCTCCATATCAGTTTGAGCACCTGCTGAATTAAGATGCCCTCCTCCATTGAACCTCTCCATAATCACCTGAACATTAACTTCTCCGAGAGATCTCGCACTTATCACTGTCTTGCCCTTATCATTCTTTCCAGCAGCAAACGAAGCTTTCACGCCTTTAACCATTAATAGCTCGTCTGCAACCTGCGCATTGATAATCTGTGCATCTGTCGAATATCCCTGAGAAATCGAAAGCGCAACGCCTTCGTCCATATATTCAGCATTAGCAACAGCCTCTGCTCTCATCTGGAACGATGTAACCTCCGACTGAAAGAACCTCTTAACCTCAGTGGTGTCAGCGCCTACACGCCTTAACCACGCGGAGGCTTCAAATGTCCTCACCCCAGTTTTAATGGAATACCTATTCGTATCCACCGTTATTCCGGCCAATAACGCTTCCGCTTCAAACTTGTTGACAATCTTCTTGTTAGAAGTGTACTGGATAATCTCCGTCATGAGTTCGCTTGCAGAAGACGCATATGACTCAACGTATGATAGTATCGCATTGTCTATTGAATCATCGGATAATCTGTGGTGATCGATAACTACGATTTTATCAGCCTTCTCAAGGATTTCAGGACATTCAACCATTCCCGGTCTATGTGTATCTACAACAATTACAAGGGTCTTCTCTTCGCAAAGCTCTATCGCTTTTTCCCTGTTTACAATCTCGTAGTCATCGGTCTCAACAGCTTGCTTGTAAATCGCCTGTAGCGCCTCGTTGTACTCCTCGATTACGATCGCAACATCCTTCTCCATATACTTTGCAATTTTATAAGCCCCTATTCCAGAGCCAAAGCAGTCCATGTCCGGCCAACGATGCCCCATTACGATTACATTTGAGCTCTCTCTAACCAACTGCTTTAACGCATGTGCGATAATTCTCGACTTTCCTTTGTTGTTTTTCTCCATAGACTGGAGCTTTCCGCCATAGTAATGAGTTCTATCACCGTTCTTGACTACCGCCTGGTCTCCGCCACGTCCCATAGCGAGATCAAGTGCTGCTTCCGCAAGCTCTGTAGCATCCTGCAGGTTTCGTACTCCCATTCCAACGCCTATACTGAGACTAACTGGAAAATCGTCTTTGGTCTGGATACCTCTAATTGTATCCAAAATCGAAAATCTTCCTTCAATCAAGTTATCAACGTCTCGCCTGTAAAGTGTAGCAAGATACGTGTCCTCGCTGATACTTTCTATAGCTGCGTTGTTAGATTCAGCCCATTTACTCAGAATCTTATCCACCTCTGCTGGCACTGTCATCTTGCTGTCTGAAGGCGAATTTGAAATCAGTTCATCATAGTTATCTAGGCTGATGTACATCTGGCACACATGTTCATCTCTGTAGTTTGAACGTAGTGTCTCACGTTCAGTTACATTGTTGAAGAAAACTGTTATTATGCCATCTTCTCGCTCCTCACGAGTTGTGTTTAATACAAAAATTTGCTCATTGCGCTTTATCTTAACCTCTGTGCCTGTATCTCGAGCGTCTTCGAGATCTTCAAGCTTACTTCCCGTAAGCGCAAAGAAATTTCCATCCACTATGTCATCATATGCAAACACGTTCTTTATGAGCGAATTCGCATATACAACGGCTCCTTCTTTATTGACCATACACGCCGGCACTGGCAAGCTCTCCAGAAACTCTGCGCCTGCTATATTTCCTGCGTTTTTGTTCATAAATCTTCTGCTCCTATCTTTGGCTACTCTATGCCCCTAAGCATGTCTATCAACCTGTTCAATTCATCTATACTGTAATATTCAATTTCAATCTTTCCAGTTGACGCTTCCCCATTTATGTTGACTTTTGTGCCAAATATCTTTCTTAATTCATCTTCTACTGCTGCAATTTCCGCATTGACGCCAGGCTTTCTCTTCTTACGCTCAGGTCTTGCATCGTCCTTTATCTTTTCAGTAAGCCTTTCCGCCGCCCTTACAGATAGCCCATTTCTAATTATCTTATCGCAAACTTCTATCTGTTTATTTTCATCCTTGATTGTGATAATCGTTCTTCCGTGTGCGGCAGAGATGCGTCCCTCTATGATCATATTCTGTATCTTTTCAGGTAGCTTCAATAGCCTAAGCGAGTTTGCTATATATGCTCTACTTTTTCCTAAAGCGTTTGAAACCTGCTCTTGTGTGAACTCGAATCGTTTGATCATCTCATTAAGACCAAGTGCTTCTTCAATCGGATCGAGATTTTCTCGCTGCATATTTTCTATGATAGCGACTATCATATTCTGCTTTTCGTCAAAATCCCTTATTATACAAGGAACCTTTTTGATTTCAGCAATCCTAGCTGCTCGCCATCTTCTTTCACCAGCAACAAGCTCGTAACCATTCTGTGCCTTTCTGATGATTAGAGGCTGAATTACCCCATTCTCCTTGATGGAGTTCGCAAGGTCTTTTAGCTTTTCTTCATTGAAGGTCTTTCGTGGCTGGTCTTTATTAGGTTTGATGTCGTTAATGTCGATATATAAAACCCTGTCTTCATCAGCCTCAATTTTCGCTGAATCTACTTGCGTTTGGGAAGTTTCACCCTTTGAATCTTTTATATTTCTTTCTTCCAACTGAACAGCATGTTCCCTTGGAGTCTTGTCTTCTTTGGTGCTGTTTAAATTATTTCCTTTTGTTTCGTCTCTATCTGATTTTGTCTTATGATTTTTGTTGCTCTTAGCCTTACTTTTCGAATCAAAACGTTCTCTGCTCTTATCTCCTGTTACATCATCGATGATGTCTAGCAGTTTCGTGTCTGTATTCTCTTCCTCATTTTGTTCCAAGTCTTCTTCGAACAGAGGAGCTGCATCTGCGAAGAGTGCATCGAGCCCTCTTCCTAGACCACCTTTTCTTTTAGCCATTTTTCTTCTTTCTCCTCTTTTCTCTATCTAGGAACTCTAATGCAAATTTGTTATATGCTTTTGCACCCGCCGACGAAGGATCGTACTTAACAATAGGCATTCCGTAGCTTGGTGCCTCTGCGAGCCTTACGTTTCTTGGGATTACAGTTGAAAATACGTATTTTCCAAAGTATTTCTTAACTTCTTGTACTACCTGGATTGCCAAATTCGTTCTACCGTCAAACATGCTAAGTATTACTCCTTCAATCTGAAGGTCTGGATTCATATTCTTTTTCACAAGCTCAACAGTGCTCATAAGCTGACTAACTCCCTCTAATGCGTAAAATTCACACTGAATTGGGATTAGTACACTGTCTACTGCTGTCAGCGAGTTAATTGTCAATAATCCAAGTGAAGGAGGACAGTCTATGAATATGTAATCATATTCTCCTCTAACCTGCTCGATTGCTTTTTTTAGTCTTCTTTCTCTTCCCTCAATATTTACTAGCTCAATTTCAGCTCCAGCCAAATCTACACTCGCAGGAATAATGTCCAGATTAGCTGTCTTCGTTTGAAGTATAGCTTTATGGACATCATAATCTTTATTAACCAATACATCGTATAATGTATCAGTTAATTTTCTTTTCTTAATTCCTATTCCACTAGTGGTGTTGCCCTGTGGATCTATATCGATTACTAGAACCTTTTTGCCTTGTACAGCGAGGCAGGCACTTAGGTTTATGTTGGTAGTTGTTTTGCCAACTCCACCCTTTTGATTAAATATTGCTATTGCCTTTCCCATATAAGTCTCCTTTTTGAGATTTCACTAGTGTAATTATATAATATTATGGCTTTTCTATCCACAATTCTCATCTATTTCTTCTTATATTTGCGTGAGTTTTTAGTGAAAAACTTTCTCAATGTTTCACGTGAAACAATATGTAGTGGGTAGTCAAAATGTTTCACGTGAAACATTTTACTTTCCCACTACTACAATTTAATCTATTACATTATAGGATTAAGCCCTTTTAACGTATAGGGCTCTTTTTTGCAATTCCCGGTTTGCGAGGAAACCTCTTCGGGGTACTATTGCACTTCCTTATAAAAATAAGCCTATGTCCAGATATAGCGTTCTTATCCTGCGAGGGATTCTCTATCTTTTCAACATTGCCACCAAGAACCCTAATAGCAGCATCAGCAGAAGTAAGTTCATCTTCTGCACTTTCCCCCTTATACGGAATAAAATACCCCCCTTTTTTCACTAGTGGAAGACACCATTCAGATAATATATCCAGAGAAGCAACTGCACGAGATACGCACACATCTACCTTCTCTCGATACTTAACATTGTGCCCCATATCTTCAGCTCTCACATGAACAAGCTCAATATTTCTAATCCCAAGTTCCTCGGCAACTTGATCGATTACTTTAAGTCGCTTATTGAGGGAATCTACCAGAATGAACTTTTTATCTGGATTTGTTACAGCAAGCGGAATGCCAGGAAATCCGCCACCAGTACCCATATCAACAACAAGCTTGGCTCTCTGAAATTCCTCATAATCGTTACAAGCTAGAGAGTCCACAATATGCTTCTCGAGGAATTCACCCTCTTCCCTAACTGCCGTAAGGTTTATATGCTCATTAATATCCCGAATTCTCTGCATGTATCTGACTAGCTTATCAGTCTTATCATCCCCATATCTACCACTCAGTTCTGAGATTAAATTATCCTTCATACTCATTCCTCTCGCTTCGTTCATTACTTCTTCTTTCTTTCTCTAAATAAATTAGAAGTACATTTATATCCGCCGGAGAAACTCCGCTAATCCTACTCGCTTGACCTATACTAATTGGATTAATCTCAGAAAGCTTCTGCCTAGCCTCAAGCCTGAGCCCATTGATTACATTATAATTTATATTTTCTGGAAGCTTTTTATTCTCAAGCTTTTTCATTTTTTCAACTTGAGCTAGCTGCTTATCGATATAGCCTGCATACTTAATTCTAACTTCAACTTCGTACCTCTCAGCTCTATTAAGCTCTGGTCTGGTTTCATCATCTATTACCTTTAATGCTTCATACGAAATCTCCGGTCTTCTTAGAAGATCATAGAAAGTAATATTATTATTCGTTGCCTCATGACTACCTTGAGATGCTAGAAATTCATTAAGTTTACTAAATTCAGCATACTTATTTCTAAGTCTCTCTATCTCTCCATCTACAAGTTTTTTCTTCGTGATAAACTTAGAATATCTCTCATCAGAAACTAGTCCATACTCATAGCCAATCTCTGTCAGACGTCGATCTGCGTTGTCTTGTCTCAGAATAAGTCTAAATTCCGCTCTAGACGTCATTATTCTATAAGGCTCCATAGTACCTTTAGTCACTAAATCGTCGATTAGAACGCCAATATAAGCCTCGTTTCTTCCGAGCACTAGAGGATTTTCACCATTAATCTTGCGAGCAGCGTTAATTCCAGCTATAAGACCTTGTGCAGCTGCTTCCTCATATCCAGAGCTTCCATTAAACTGTCCAGCACAGAACATATTATCTATAAGCTTGCTCTCAAGACTAGGCTTCAGAGTTGTTGGATCAACACAATCGTACTCTATGGCATAAGCTGGTCTGACAATTTCAGCATTTTCAAGTCCAGGAATAGTGTGATAAAACTCTTCCTGAATATCTTCTGGTAAACTAGAAGACATACCTTGTATATACATCTCCTCAGTATCCAGACCCTCTGGCTCAACGAATAACTGATGTCTATCCCTATCCTTAAATCTCGAAACCTTATCTTCAATAGAAGGACAATATCTTGGACCGACACCTACAATGTTGCCGGAGTACATCGCCGAACGCTCTATATTTTCAAGGATAATCCTATGCGTATCACTATTTGTATAAGAGAGCCAGCATGATATCTGATTTCTTCCAAGTTTTTCTCCTTCATTCATAAATGAAAACGGAATAATCTCTTCGTCTCCATCCTGCTGCTTCATTTTGTCATAATCAAGTGTCGAGGCAAGCATGCGAGCAGGGGTCCCAGTCTTGAATCTACGCATCGGGAGACCATATTCGTGCAGCTTATCCGCAAGCTCCATCGAAGGAGCTAGACCACTCGGACCACTGTAATACGCGCTTTCGCCTATAAATACCTTGCCAGCCAGGAATGTTCCTGTACACATAATGACCGCTTTACACAAATAAATAGAGTTGGTTCTCGTTACTACTCCGCATACCGCACCATCATCGATTATAAGGTCGACGACCTCCGCCTGCTTAAGACTTAGTCTTTCTTCATTCTCGATGGTCTTCTTCATCTCGAGATGATATCTCGTCTTATCCGCCTGCGCACGGAGAGAATGAACAGCTGGTCCCTTAGAAGTGTTGAGCATCTTGCTCTGGATAAAGGTCTTATCGATATTAAGCCCCATCTCTCCACCGAGAGCATCTATCTCACACACGAGGTGTCCCTTGCCAGTTCCTCCAATAGAAGGATTACAAGGCATCATCGCTACAGATTCGAGGTTCATCGAGAGAAGGAGTGTCTCACATCCTATTCTTGCAGCAGCAAGACCAGCCTCACACCCTGCGTGTCCAGCTCCTACGACAACTACATCGTATTCACCCATCATACTATATTTATTTGAATTTTTAATTTCCTGCAAATTCATATTTATTTTCCCAAACAAAACTTAGAGAAAACTGTGTCGAGAATCTCTTCATTCGCAGTTTCTCCTATTATCTCTCCTAATATCTGAAAGGCATCACGCGCCTCTATTTCAGCAATTTCAAGTGGTTCACACATTTCTAAAAGTTCTATACCCTGAGTTAGTGATTCACTTGCTCTTACGAGAGCTTCTTTATGCCTCTCGTTTGTGACGATATTTCCTCCATCACTCTTAACAAATCCTTCTGTAAAAATATTTTCTATCGCCTCACGCACTCTCCCGATTCCCTCGATAGTCTTTACAGTGGTATAAACTACACCTTTACAGTTAAGTATACTTTTAATTCTCTCAAACTCACTCTCGGATATATTAATACCAAGGTCCTCTTTGTTTATAACAAGAAGCACCTGTTTTCCTTCGATATGCTGGGCAATTTCAAAATCCTCGTCTTCAAGACAACCGCTGCCATCGATAACCATAACCACTAGATCAGCAATATCAATCTGACTCTTAGATCTTTCGATACCAATCTGCTCTATCACGTCATCAGTGTCTCTAATCCCGGCAGTATCAACAATCACAATCGGATAGCCCCCGATTGTTGCACTCTCCTCAATCGTATCGCGCGTAGTTCCCGGTATATTAGTTACTATCGCTCTATCCTCTCCTAACAATCCATTCATAAGAGATGATTTCCCAACGTTTGTACGACCAACGAGCGCTAATTTTATCCCTTCTCTTGCAAGCTTGCCAAATTCAGCAGATTTAATAAGCTTCCCTAACCTACCTTGTTGCTTCATAAGTTCCGCTAAGAACTCATCATACGAAACTTGCTCTATATCTTCATCTGGAAAATCTATATTCACAGCCATCTGAGCTAGCACGTCTTTAATATGATTACGAATATCTATGATTTCCTGACCTAGGCTACCATTAAGCTGCTCAGAAGCAATGCTAAGTGGTTTCTCACTTCTCGCTTTTATGAGATCAATCACAGCTTCTGCTTGAGATAGGTCTAGTCTACCATTAAGAAAAGCGTTTTTAGTAAACTCACCTGGATCTGCAAGTCTTGCCCCAGAAGCGATTACACTTCTTAGGATAAGCTTTAGAGATACATTGCTTCCATGCGCCTGAAATTCAACAACATCATCACCTGTAAAGGTATGAGGAGCTTTCATGTATATCGATACCATGTCATCTATAACTGTTCCTTTATTGTCGACAGCATGACCATAGTAAACGTGACGAGGAATTACCTCATCAGGACATTCACGATATATGCTTTTCATAATGGATAGTGAATTAGGTCCACTCACACGAACTATACCTACTCCACCCTCCCCTAGAGGCGTTGCAATTGCAGCAATAGTATCTGCCATAAATTCTCCTATTGACGAAAAGAGCCCATCAAAGATGGGCTCTCAGTGTTATTTCTTCTCGATTATAACTCTTCTATAAGGGTCCTTACCCTCACTCCTAGTCGTTACACTTGGATGGTTCTGAAGTGTTGAATGAATAACCTTACGCTCGTAAGGATTCATTGGTTCAAGAGTAATCTTTCTCTCGGAACGCTCCACCTTACCAGCTAGTCTATTTGCAAGACTTACAAGAGTCTGTTCTCTCTTAGCTCTGTAATTCTCAGCGTCCATAACCACTCTTGTGTATCCGCCATTTTCCTTGTTAACAACGAGGCTAGCTAGATACTGAACAGCATCGAGTGTCTGTCCTCTCTTGCCGATGATTGTACCAGTGTCTGCACCAGTAACATTTACATAGATAAGATCCTTGCCTTCCTTAACTTCGAAATCGAGGTCAATGCCCATCTCTTTTGTGATTTCTTTTAGGAATGCTTCAACTGGATGATCCTGCACCGGTGTTAGCTTATCGACATCAAGAAGTAGAGTTGCTTCAAAATTACCATGATTTTTCTTGCTTCTCTCTCTATTCTTCTTAGGTCTAGAAGATTTTCTCTTCTCGCCTTGTCTAGCACGCTCGCTTGCACGAGCATCCTCAAGCTCTTCCTCTTCGTACTTATCGTAGTCTTTTCTGATCTCATCAGGAACAACAACAGTGTTATTCTCAGGAAGACCAGCGAGGATTCTGTCTATATCATCGAAAGTTGCTTTTTCTTTATGTGCTTTATCAGCACCGTCATTCTTGGGAGTAACTCTCACTTTAGCAAGTTTAGATCCTATACCGAGGAAACCTTTGCTCGATTCCTCAAGGATTTCAACGTTGACTTCATCTCTGGTGAGTTTGAGTTCCTGAAGCGCAAGCTCTACGGCTGTGTCGACATCAACTCCCCATTTTTCTGAAGCTTTCATCATTATCCTTTCATCCTTGCTTTCTTCATCTTCTCAAGCTGTTTCTCAGCGCGTCTTCTCTTTTCTTCAAGTTCCTGCTCTTCCTTGAGCTTAGCGCGGAACTTATTCATTCTGATGTTCAAGAAAATCTGAATGAACTGTCCACCTGCCCAATATATAGCAAGTCCAGCTGGGTAAGCTCTAGCAAGCCATAAGATACTGAGTGGGAAAAAATACTTCATTATCATGTTCATTGATTTTCCCTGGCCACCCATCATCTCATTCTGGCCTGTAAGCTGTTGTGTCATCGCAAAAGAGATGTATGTTGAAACAGCTGCAGCAATTGGAAGAATCCAAAGGTCAGGCTGTCCGAGGTCTTTAATCCATAGGAACGACTGATGAACAGCGAAAATCATATTCTCATCAGCTATATACCTCATAGGATTTCTGAGAAGCGTGAAAAGCCCCATAATGATAGGCAACTGGATAAGCATCGGAAGACAACCACCCATCGGATTAAAATTCTCTTCCTTATAAAGCTTAGCCATCTCTTCGTTCATCTTCTCTTTGTCGTTCTTATACTTCTCCTGAATAGCCTTCATTTTAGGCTGAAGCGAAGACATCGAAGCTGTCGATTTAATCTGTTTGAAGTAGAGAGGATAGAGGAGCAGCTTAACGAGTACCGTTAGTATTATTAGTGAAATACCGTAGTTACCAACTAATTTGTAGATAAACGTTAGTAGATAACCCAAAGGCACCGCAATAAATCCCATATTCTGTCCTTTCTTATCTTAGAGGATCATATCCTCCGGGATTTCCCGGATGACATCTAAGTATTCTCTTTATTCCTAAATACGTTCCCTTAAATGGTCCGTACTTCTCGAGCGCCTGTATAAAATACGTGCTGCATGTAGGATAGAATCTACACGTTGAAGGGAATAAAGGCGAAATAAATTTCTGATATCCTCTGATGATAATTATCAATATGCGTTTAATAATGTTCTTTAAAAGCTTTATCATTGTAAAAGCCCTTACTTGTCTAGAAGGTGTTCCGAACGAAGAACCCCGTACATTGACCTTCTAACTTCTTCACACTTGTGATCATTGATAGAATTTCTAGCTATAAAAATAACGTCGTACCCGTTCTTAACTTCGCAGCCTAGTAATCTATAAGCCTCTCTCATGAGTCTTCTCGATCTGTTGCGTCTAACGCTGTTTCCAACCTTTTTACTAGAAACATAAGCTAATCTCGAATACTTAAGCCCGTTCTTTTTGTATATAATTACCATGAATCTTGAGACTTTAGATTTGCCTTTGTTATATACAACCTTAAAGTCAAGCTGATTCCTTAGCGTTGATTCCTTGAGCATGATCACTTTACCTTATATCAGCTATTAAGCTGTAAGGCTCTTTCTACCTCTAGCTCTTCTTCTCTTGAGAACCTTTCTGCCACTTGCAGTTGCCATTCTCTTTCTGAAGCCGTGCTCCTTAAGTCTCTGCCTCTTCTTAGGCTGGTAAGTTCTTTTCATTGTTAGTTTCTCCTTCCATATCAACGTTTGATATAATCTAATATAGTTGTGTCTTCTAAATTCCAAAGGCACATACATCACGATATTATACTTTCAAACCATAACAAAGTCAATGTATACGCCATTTTGAAGGTGTTCTTTAGGAAAAAAATAATTTAAATTTTTTTAAAATTTTCTCACATACTACATTTAGTGGTAGCTTTAACTTATTAACAAAGTTATCCACAACATGTGTATAACTTTATTTTTATTAAGTGCTAATACAGTGATTTTATAGGATTCAGCATTATTGCTGTTGTGGATTTATTTGTGTAGAATATGTTTATTCACCTAGGAGGGAGTATTTTGGAAACTAACAAGATATGGGATTCGTTCATAGAGGAAATCAAGAAATCTACAAGCAAGCTAAGCTTCGATATGTTCTTTTCTGATTTATCTCTTTATAAGCTCGATGTCGATAATAAGATAATTTATATCCAACTTGAAGACATCAGCATTATCAAGTTTCTTAGAGAGAAATACATTGTTCAAATCGAAGATATATTCTCGAGAATGCTCGGGGATGATTTTCAAGTTGTCATAAAATCCAAAGACGAATATAAAAGCAACAAAATTGATAAGAAGAAAAAAGTAAGAAAGTCACTTTATAAGGATAATTCTAAGCTTTTTAATCCTAAATTTAATTTTGAAAACTTCGTTGTTGGAGGTAACAACAGATTCGCATATGCCGCATCACTCGCGGTTGCCGAGTCACCTGCGGAAGCTTACAATCCTCTTTTCCTATATGGAGGATCCGGACTTGGTAAGACTCACCTCATGCAGGCCATTGGAATTCAGGTTATAAAGAATGATCCTACTTCAAATGTTCTGTACATATCATCCGAGACTTTCACGAATGAACTTATCGAGGCGATAAATACACAGAATACCAATCAGTTCAAAGAAAAATACAGAAATATAGATATACTACTCATAGATGATATCCAGTTCCTAGAAGGTAAGGAAGCGACTCAGGAAGAGTTCTTCCATACATTTAACACCCTATACGAGAACAACAAACAGATTGTAATATCTAGTGACAGACCACCGAGCAACCTACAAAAGCTCGATGAGAGACTTACTACCAGATTTGGATTTGGAATAACGGCTGATGTTCAGCCTGCTGATTTTGAGACAAGAGTAGCGATTCTTAAGAAAAAGATAGAACTTGCTGATATAGAACTGGATAGTGATATTGAAGAGGTTTGCAATCTAATCGCTGAGAAAATCAAGTATAATATCAGAGAGCTAGAAGGTGCTATGAACCGCATGATAAGCTTTTCCGAGATTATGAACAATAAGATAGATCTTGATTTTGCTAAGATAGTTCTCAAGGATATCTATAGAGATACAGATAAGGCAATCGCTCCAGAGAGAATTAGATCAACAGTAGCTTCTTACTACGATATCAAGGTTTCAGACCTCGACTCTAAGCGTAGAACTGCTGAAATTGCACTTGCTAGGCAGGTTGCGATGTACCTATGTAGAGAGAGCACTGATTTCTCGTTTTCTAAGATAGGTGAGATATTCGGTGGTAGAGACCACTCAACGGTAATGAGTAATTGCAATAAAATACAGACCCTATATCAAGAAGATGAGCTAATCAAATATGATATAGATGAGATTAACAAGAAACTTAAAAAGCATGATTTATAGGTGTGAACAACTAATTTTTCATGAAGTTTAATTATCCATATTTTACTAACTAGTTATCATCAGGGGTTATCAATATACTTTTTGAACTAGATGCGAGATAATATAAGCAAAAAGAAAGTTATCCACATTATCAACAGCCCCTACTATTATTACTAAATATATAATATATAAAGAAAGGGAATTTCTATGAAAATATACTGCACAAGAAATGAACTTAATAGAGCTATTAACAATGTATCTCACTCAATTCCAACAAGAACTCCTTCACCTATATTAGAAGGAATACTTATTGAAACTAAGGGTGATAGAATGTATCTGACAGCAACAGACACTAACATGACTATCGAGTCGAATATTCCTGTTGATAGTGAAGGTGACGTTTCATTTGTTATAGAGGAAAAGAATTTTGCCAACATCGTTAATAAGCTTCCTGAAGAGGAAGTACTGATGGACTACAATCATGAAAAGAATCAGATTAAGATTAACAGTGGCAAATCTTCATCTACATTTAATTGTTTCTCAGCAGATGAATTTCCAAGATTCAATATTGGAGAAGGTCAGAAGATTATTCTCTCCAAGAAAGATATAAAAAACTTAATTCGCAAGACTTCGTTCTCTGCAAGCGCTGATGAGCTTAACGGAGTACTTACGGGTATCCTCATCGAGCTTGGTGATGGAAACCTTCGCATGGTAGCGGTGGATACATTTAGAATGGCTATTTACAATGCAAAGGTAGATACTGATGAAAAACTTAGCATCGTTGTTCCTGCAAAACTTCTAGGTGAAGTGTCAAAGATTATAAGTGACGATGATAACGACGAGCAGCTATTCATGGAGATTGTGGATAACAAGGTAGTAATGCTCTTCGATAACAACAGAGTTATCTTAAACACACTCAATGGAAAATATATAGATTACAATAGAATTATCAAGGCTGAGAGCAGCATCAAGATAAGAACTAGCAGAATTGAACTCATGAAGAGCATCGATAGAGCTGCTATCATCGCTTCTGCTCAGAATAACAATCTCATAAAGATGAAAATCGAGGATGATCAGATTGAAATCACTTCTCTTTCTGAGAAGAGCAGCATAAAAGAAATGGTTGAAATTATGAAAGAGGGAGATAACCTCGAGATTGGATTCAACTCAAGATACATGATGGATGTGCTAAAAGTAATCGATGATGAAGAAATCATCCTAAGCATGAGCGATAGTGTAAAGCCATGCATCATAACTCCACTAAAGGGAGACACTTATCTGTATCTGGTGCTTCCTGTAAGAATTAGCTAGTAATAGGAAACTGTGGATGAGAGTAAATAGTTTAAAGGTAAAAAATTTCAGAAACTATAGCGAGCTTGAGGTAGAGTTCGATTGTAAACGAAATATAATAATAGGTGAGAACGCGCAGGGTAAGACTAACCTCATAGAGGCCATATATCTCTGCGCGTTTGCGCGTTCTTTTCGCACGAGCAATTCTACAGATCTAATCAAGATTGGAGAGGAGAACTGTAATGTATCTGTAGAAGCAGTCAGCGAAGATATAGATAAGAAAATTAGTATTACCATCAATAATCGTGGTAAGAAGATGATTAAGAAGGATAATAAATTTCTTGGTAGAACTGCAGAGCTATTAAATAACCTCGTAGTCGTTGTATTCTCACCGGACGATCTAAGAATAATAAAAGACAGTCCAGAGAAGCGTAGAAATTTCATAGATAAAGAGATAAGTCAGCTTAGACCTAGCTATTTTGAAGCTCTTCGTAACTATAAAGATGTGCTTAAGCAAAAGAATTCACTGATTAAACAGCTAAGAGCACCTGGTAGCGAATCCAAGATGCGAGATATGCTTGAAATATACGATATGCAGCTTGCAAAATACGGTAGTGAAATTATCAAAATTCGCCGTGAATTTGTGGAGATGCTATCAGAGAAAGCTTCCAAGATACAGAACAACATCTCAAAAGGTCGAGAAAACCTAGAGATAAAATACGTTGAGTCGGTAGCAGCTGAGAATATCCTAGATGAAATTATAAATTCCCGTGAACGAGATATTTACAATGGTCACTGCAGCATAGGACCTCATAGAGATGACCTTGATTTTTATATCAATGGAATAGATGCCAAGAAGTTTGGCTCACAAGGTCAGCAGAGGACCGTTGCTCTATCTCTAAAGCTTGCTGAAATTCAGCTCGCCGAGATGATTCTGGGTGAGAACGCAGTCTTGCTTCTGGATGATGTATTATCTGAACTCGACAGAGAGAGACAGAGTTATCTGCTAAATGAGATAGAAGATGTTCAGTTATTTCTTACGTCGACCGAGGTTAATTCGGAACTCCTTCATGGTATGAAAGAAGGAAAGGTATTTAACGTAAAAAGTGGCTCACTTGTATAAATTTGGAACAAAATTTAGAAAAAAAGAGCTATAAAACATAAAAATATCGAAAAATAAGCGATTTAAGGTAGTTTTATTCCGTAAAAGGGTAAAACTACCTTTATTGATATTTTAAAGCCTCTATGCTAAAATAAATGGGTTAGAAATATAAAAAGGAAGGTCAATATGAGCGCAGAAAATAAGCAAAATAAATATGATGCCTCCCAGATTACCGTACTTGAGGGACTAGAACCTGTAAGGGTTAGACCTGGTATGTACATAGGTAGTACTGGACCTGCAGGACTTCATCATCTCGTATATGAGATTGTTGACAACTCTGTCGATGAAGCACTAGCTGGGTATTGTAAGCACATCACTGTTACGATAAATGAAGACAACTCTATAACCGTTACCGATGATGGACGAGGAATGCCAGTAGATATTCACCCTAAGCTTGGAATTCCTGCAGTTGAAGTTATTCATACTCAGCTACACGCAGGTGGTAAATTCGGAGATGGCGGATATAAGGTTTCTGGAGGTCTTCACGGAGTAGGTGCATCTGTAGTTAATGCACTTTCCACTCATATGATTGTAGAGGTTAAGCGAAACGGTAATCTCTATAAGCAGGAGTATAAGAGAGGAAAGACAGTTACTGAGCTAGAGATTATTGGAACTTCAAAGGAAACAGGATCCAAAACAACTTTCTGGCCAGATGCAGAAATATTTGATGAAACTGTCTTTGATTACGATACACTTCAGAGACGTATGCGTGAGATGGCTTTTCTTAACAAGGGACTAAGAATTTCTATCGAGGATAAGAGAGAGGGCAAAAAGAAAAAAGAGAGTTTCCACTACGAAGGTGGAATTATTGAATTTGTTCAGTACCTCAACAAAAATAAGGGAGTAATAAACAATAAGATTTTCTACTTCGAATATGAAAAAGAAGGATACGAAGTAGAGGTTGCTATGCAGTATACGGATAGGTATAGTGAGCTAACACTTTCTTATGCAAATAATATAAATACCGTAGAAGGTGGTTTCCATTTAGTTGGTTTAAGGGCGGCTCTCACTAGAACTATTAACGATTATGCTAGAAGAACTAAACTTCTCAAGGATAATGATGACTCACTTCAGGGTGAGGATGTTAGAGAAGGTCTGACAGCAATCGTTAGTGTTAAGCTGACAAATCCTCAGTTTGAAGGACAGACTAAGGCTAAGCTAGGAAATAGCGAGGTTAGGGGATTCGTTGAGAGTAACATGAACGAGAATCTTTCTTTCTTCCTTGATGAGAATCCAAAGGAAGCAAAGCTAATCGTAGATAAGTGTCTTAAAGCCGCTCGTGCGAGAGAGGCAGCTAGAAAGGCTAGAGAGATTACTCGTAAGACTTCGGTACTCGAGACAACTTCTCTACCTGGCAAGCTAGCTGACTGTTCGGAGAAGGATCCAGCGCTGTCAGAGATTTTCCTAGTAGAGGGAGATTCTGCCGGCGGTAGCGCTAAGTCCGGAAGAGATCGTAATCGTCAGGCTGTACTTCCGCTAAGAGGTAAGATTCTCAACGTTGAGAAGGCAAGAGAAGATAAGATTCTTAATTCAGATGAGATCAAGAACATGATAACTGCGTTTGGATGCGGAGTAGGAAGCAACTTTGATATCACTAAGCTTAGATATCATAAGATTATCATCATGACTGATGCCGATGTCGATGGTGCTCATATCAGAACGCTGCTTCTTACATTCTTCTACAGATTCATGACACCTCTTATCGAAGGCGGATATGTGTACGCAGCTCAGCCACCTCTATTTAGAGTTAAGCAGGGAAAAGAAATTCACTACACTTATTCAGATGCTGAACAGGATAAATTACTCGCTGAGTTAAAAGCTAAAAACAAGAATGCTAAGATTGAAATACAGCGATACAAAGGTCTAGGAGAGATGGACTTCAATCAGCTATGGGAGACTACTATGGATTATAACCACAGAACTCTTGTGCAGATTAAGATTGAGGATGCTACAGCAGCGGATGAAATCTTCACGACATTGATGGGAGATAAGGTTCCGCCAAGAAAGAAGTTCATTGAAGACAATGCAAGATACGCAACACTAGATATTTAATGGACATTAAGGAGATATAATGACTACGCTTTTAGAAGATAGCAAAATCATCACTCATGAAATATATGATGAGATGAAGAATTCTTATATCGACTACGCGATGAGCGTTATTGTCGGACGTGCACTCCCAGATGTTCGTGACGGACTCAAGCCAGTACACAGAAGAATTCTATATGGAATGAGCATCCTAGGTATTACTCCTGACAAGCCGCACAAGAAATCGGCGCGTATTGTCGGAGAAGTAATGGGTAAATATCACCCTCACGGTGACAGCTCAATTTACGATGCCATGGTTAAGATGGCACAGGATTTCTCGACGAGATATCCGCTAGTAGACGGACACGGTAACTTCGGTTCTGTTGACGGAGATGGAGCAGCTGCTATGCGTTATACGGAGGCTAGAATGTCACCGTTTTCGCTGCAGATGGTTCGCGACATAGAGAAAGACACTGTTGATTTTACAGACAACTTCGACGGTGAGGAGAAGGAGCCGGTGGTTCTACCTTCGAGAGTGCCTAATCTGCTCATAAATGGATCGAACGGTATCGCCGTAGGTATGGCGACTTCCATTCCTCCTCATAACTTAAGCGACACAATCGATGCTTGTATTAAGAGAATCGACGATGAGAATTGTAGTAATGATGAGCTCATTAAGATTATAAAGGCACCAGATTTTCCAACGGGTGCAAGCATTCTCGGAAGGGATGCGGCTAGAGAAGCTTATGAGACAGGAACAGGAAAGATTACAGTAAGATCTAAGAGCGAGATTGAGGAAACTGCTCGCGGTAGGATGAGAATCGTAATCACTGAGATTCCTTTCCAGGTTAACAAGGCGAGACTCATCGAATCTATGGCTGACCTCGTTAGAAATAAGAAAATCGATGGAATTTCCGCTATTAGAGATGAATCTAACAGAGAGGGAATGAGAATCGTAATCGAACTCAAGAAGGATACTAATCCTAATGTGATTCTCAACAGACTATATAAGCACACTCAGCTTCAGAGCACTTACAGCATGATTATGCTAGCTCTAGTTAACGGTGAACCTAAGATTCTCAGATTGTGTGAGATTATCGATGAGTACCTAAAGCACCAGAAGATTGTAATCACAAGAAGAACAAAGTTCGACCTCGCTAAAGCTGAGGCAAGAGCTCATATCTTAGAAGGTCTTCTGATTGCGCTAGATAATATAGACGAAGTAATCAAGGTAATCCGTTCTAGCTACAATGATGCTAAGGAAAAGCTGATGGTTAGATTCGGTCTCAGTGAGATTCAGTCTCAGGCAATCTTAGACATGAGACTAGCTAGACTGCAGGGTCTGGAACGTGAGAAGATTGAGAACGAGCATAACGAACTCATGCAGAAGATCGCTTACTATAAATCAATCCTCGCTGACGAGCACAAACTGATGGGTGTTATCAAGGATGAGCTTACCGAAATCAAGCAGAAGTACGGTGATGGCAGAAGAACCAAAATCGTTGCTGATGATGGTGGGATAGATGAAGAATACTTGATAGATGAAGAGGATGTTGCAGTTACGCTTACACATCTCGGATATATCAAGAGAGTTCCTGAGAATACTTACAAGGCACAGCGTCGCGGTGGAAAGGGAATAGTAGGTCTCACAACTAGAGACTCTGACTTTGTAAAAGATCTCATAATCACGTCGACTCACGACTATCTGATGTTCTTTACAGATTTAGGTAAGGTTTATAAAATCAAGGCTTACGAGATTCCTGAAGCATCGAGAACTGCGAAGGGCACTCCGGTTATTAACTTCCTAAATCTCGATCAGGGCGAGCGAGTAACTGCGGTTATACCAGTTAAGGAATTTGCAGACGACAATTATTTAATCATGGTTACTAGAAATGGAACTATCAAGAAGACTCCAATGTCTCAGTTCGATACTAACCGTAAGACCGGACTCATCGCTATCACACTCAAGGATGATGATAAGCTCATCTCTGTAAGTCAGTCGAGCGGTGAAGAGAGCGTATACGTTGTGACCAAGAAAGGTAAGTCAATAACATTCCACGAAGACGATGTTAGAAGCATGGGAAGAAGTGCTGGCGGTGTAAGAGCTATCACGCTAGATAAGGACGATGAAGTAGTATCTATGGAGCTCGATAGCACTGGTGAGCGTGAACTGCTTGTAATGACTAAGAAGGGCTTTGGTAAGAGAACTAGCCTCGATGAGTATAGACTTCAGACCAGAGGTGGAAAGGGAGTTTCGACTTACGATAAGACTAAGTTCTCAAAGACTGGAGAGCTAGTTGGTGCAACGCTTGTAAGCAAGGATGATGAGATTATGCTGATCAACTCGAACGGTGTAATTATCAGAATCAGAGCTAACGAGATATCGAAGTCAGGCAGAACAACTCAGGGTGTTAAGATCATGAAGGTTGAGTCTGGTGACGAAATCGTATCATTTGCAAAGGTCCTCGACGAGGATGATGCTTCGAAGCCTATGACTAAGAAGGAAAAGGCTGATAGTGAGCAGATGATGCTGGTATAAAACAATTATAATTTTGTAATGGCTGAGAAAGAATCTCAGCCATTTTTTAATGAAAAAATAGCGATTTTAGGGCAATTCACAAATTTTTTTAATAGAATGAAAAATTTACTGCATGTTTAAAAAAACAAAATTTTATGCCTTGAAATGACCAGTCTATGGGTATATACCAAACCCGTAAAAAGTTATTAGTGATTTAAAACAATTCGAATTGTATTTACTAATTATCTGTTATGAAGATTTTGGACAGAAAGGAGAATTGTTATGAGTAATAAAGATCTGAATAAGAAAAAAGCGGTTCATCAACTTGGGGTCTTTGGATTTTTCGCAATGACTGCTTCGATGGTCATGACTGTATATGAATATCCGTCATTTGCATCTTCGGGGTTTAAGCTGGTTTTCTTCCTAGTTGTTGGTGGTTTACTTTGGTTTTTACCTGTTTCACTTTGTGCAGCTGAGATGGCAACCGTTGAAGGTTGGGAGAAAGGCGGCATATATTCTTGGGTAGGAAATACCCTGGGCCAGCGATGGGGTTTTTCGGCACTGTTCTTTCAATGGTTCCAGATAACAGTTGGATTTGTAACAATGTGCTTCTTCATCCTTGCTGCTTTAGCTTATGTATTCAAGGTAGATGCTTTATATAAAAATCCATTAACAATGTTCATCGGCGTTGCGGTTATCGTGTGGGTTTTGACATTTGCTCAGCTTGGAGGAACGAAGTACACTGAGAAGATTTCTAAGATTGGATTGATTGGAGGAATCGCAGTTCCTATCCTAATTTTAAATATAGGCTTAGTTGCATACTTCATGACTGGTGGAAAATCACAAATAGATTTAAGCGTTAAATCGTTAGTACCTGATTTTTCCGATGTTAAGACGCTTGTAATATTCGCTTCATTCATCCTCGCTTATATGGGTGTTGAAGCATCTGCATCACATGTTCATGAACTTAAGGAGCCAAACAAAATGTATCCTGAAGTCATGATTATGCTTACGGTACTTACTATCTGTTTGGATGCCGTTGGTGGACTAGCAGTTGCAACTACTCTTCCAGCCAAGACTTTAAATGGAAATCTCTCCTATGGTGTAATTGAGACTTTTGAGAATATCTATGTAAATCATTTTGGAGAACAGTATAGATGGATCGTATTTGTAGTTGCGCTCTTGCTTGCACTTGGAGTATTTGCAGAGATTTCTGCATGGATTGTAGGACCATCAAAAGCACTCTTAGAAGCTGCTTATGATGGAATTTTACCAGCAAGATTTGAAGAGACTAATAAGAACGGCGTATCTGTATTCACGATTATGCTCCAGGCTGTAATCGTTACAATTTGGGATGCTGTATTATGCGGTTCGATTGCACTCGCAGGCGGTTCTGATTCATCGGTCGGATACTTAACAGCGATTGGTCTTACGGTTGTAATTTACCTAGCTGCGTACGTGCTATTCTTCCTAGGTTACTTTGTATTAATTCTAAGAAAGGGGAATATGAAGCGTGAATTCCATATTCCTGGAGGACGCGCGGTAAAGATTGTCGTTGCCGCAGTTGGACTATTTATGACTGTTGTAACTTTAGTCATTTCATTCTTCCCTTCATCAAAGCTTACTGCTGCAGATAACAGGGTATATCAAATAGTGCTTATAGTATGCTTTATCGTTTCGATGGCTGCACCATTGATTATCTATTCAAATAGGCATAGATGGTCGTCGAACGGGAAAGCTACAGGTGATGAAAAGTAACCATTTATCAGTAGATATGGTGTATTCAAACAAAAGATAGTAAAATGTTTTAAACCATTGTCAATTAATGATGAAAAGAGGTACGGAAATGAGAAATTCGGAAAATAACGAAGTAAAACTGAATGATAGTCTATCTTCTTTGAATGATGATACGGGTTACCGCACACCTATTTTCGGTACAGAGACTAGCGGTGCTGCAATGCCAAAGGATAAGATAAATGATGAGCCAGTTGCTCCAGGAGTGGCTGCAGAGATGATCAGACAGTATCTGAGTGTTGAGGGTAATGCGACTCAGAATCTTGCGACATTCTGCCAGACATATATGGAACCAGAAGCAACAAAGCTTATGGCAGAGAATTTCGAGAAAAATGCGATTGATAAGGATGAATATCCTATGACAGCAGACCTTGAAAATCGCTGCGTAGATATTATTGGAAAGCTATGGAATGTAGATAAAAAGGAAGAGCCACTCGGAACTTCCACGGTTGGCTCATCTGAAGCGTGCATGCTCGGCGGACTAGCAATGTTATTTAGATGGAAAAAGCTAGCAGATGCAGCTGGTGTAGATAGATTTACCAAGAGAAGACCTAATCTCGTAATCTCATCAGCTTATCAGGTGTGCTGGGAAAAGTTCTGCCGCTACTGGGATATCGAGATGAGAACTGTGCCAATCGACCTTGATCATCTATCTCTTAACATGGATACGGTTATGGATTATGTCGATGAATACACTATCGGAATAGTAGCGATACTGGGCATAACCTATACTGGAAAGTACGATGATGTTAAGGCACTCGATAACCTTGTTGAGAAATACAATAAAGAGCATGCCGATATGCCAATCCGTATTCACGTAGATGCAGCTTCCGGCGGTATGGTTGCTCCATTTATCGATTCAGAACTAGAGTGGGATTTCAGGCTCAAGAATGTGTGGTCGATAAGCACATCTGGACATAAGTACGGACTCGTATATCCAGGAGTTGGCTGGGTAATTTGGCGCAGCAAGGAAGCTCTCCCTGAGGAATTAATATTCTGGGTAAGCTATCTCGGTGGCAAGGAAGCAACTATGGCGATTAACTTCTCTCGTAGCGCTTCGCAAATCGTCGGACAGTATTATATGCTGCTTAGAAATGGATTTAAGGGATACAAAGAAATCCATGAGCGGACCCTAGAGGTTGCTAGATACATGGCTTCCGAGATTGAGAAGATGGGAATCTTTGAAGTGCTTGAGGGCGCAGAACAGATTCCAATCATCTGCTGGAAGCTCAAGGACGACGTAAAGGTGGAGTGGACACTATATGATCTGGCAGATCGTCTCCGTATGCAGGGCTGGATGGTGCCTGCATATCCAATGCCAGAGAATATCAAGGATATCGATGTGCAGAGGCTAGTACTCAGACAGGATTTCGGAATGAATCTGGCGATACTATGCATTAATGATATGAAGAAGCAGATCGAAATCTTGAATAACTCACGTGTAATCGTGCCAAATAACGAAAACGGTGATAACAACTATGTATCTAAGGGGTTCGATCATAGTGGGAGATAAGAAATTCCATGTTTATACTGGTTCCATATTATAAAAATGAATTTGCAAGGATCATATAAGCGCAAAGCACTGCATTCTAAATGGATGCGGTGCTTTTCTAGTATTGTATTAAAATGGAAATATTATAGCACTTTAATAGAATTAATACGATTAATCAAGACTATTTTAGTCATATTTATGGTAATGGATATTTATTTATAGTAAAATATATAAGTACGTTATTAGCAAAATGATTAAGAAAGACGAAAGGAACCGTAATATGAGAAACTTTTTCAAGAAGTTTTCAGCATTAATTTTATCGGCTACGATGCTCCTTACAAGTGGCGTTTTCCTGCCTAACGTTTCAGCAGCTGAGTTTAATGCTAAGCCAGTTGATGCAAGATGGGCTGCACCACAGGAGATTAGAGTAAAGTTCGATCGCAATATCAAAGTTAACCCATTTCCACAGAACCGCAAAGCAGGTGTAAAGTTGCTAACTTCTGATGGCAGGGAAGTTGCTTTAGGACCTAATGATGACTTTGGATATCTAAACGACACTATCTTTATACGTTTTCTAGAAGGACAGAAGAAAGAGTATACAGGTGTGGTATTCAAGAAGGGTTCTTTAGTAGACGCAAACGATGAAAATATAAAGAACACTGAAGATATTAGAGTATCAAATGTCAAGGTAGAAAAGACTCTTGGTCGCGTTGGCATTGAATACGAAGGAGTACCAACTACTAACTTGGTTCCTAAAGAGGGAAAAACCTTAAAAATAAGTGCAAGTGGATATAATTTAAAGCTTGATAATGGACATGATATTAAGCTTAAGCTATATTCAGGCGAATCCGGAGGCAGTACAGCAAACTTTAAACCTACAAATATAGAGGCAACTCTTAATGTAAAGGACAACACTGCTGGTAATTGCTATGTAACAATTCCTGAGAACAGGACAGGAAAGAGACTCGGTTACATATTTAAGTACTCAGTTGACGGTGGTAAGACATATGATGATTTCTTTAAGGATGCACCTACTATGTCATTTATACTTATTCAGGAAGCAGATGAGAATGATGCGGTAAGGCCACAGCCTTCACCACAGCCTGTTGTGCCTACACCAGCACCTCAGCCAGACCCTGTCAATGCTGAAGATGGCTACAGATTTACAGTTGGTAACGATGCAGTATGGAATGGTGGAGATCTGCTATTTAAAATCGAGAATCCTCTAGTAGATATGAATCAGCCAGGCGAAAGAGTATTCGACAGATTCCAGGGAATCGAAATAGATGGCAAAGCCGTAGATAAAGCGAACTATACTGCACAGCCAGGAAGTGTCGTACTTATACTTAAGTCGAATTACATCAGAAGCCTAAGCACAGGAAAGCACACCATCAAGGCAAAGTTCAGATGTGGAAATCCAGCAACTACATACTTCACTGTAGCAGGAGCAAAGAAGACACCAAAGCCTGGAACACCAGGAGTAGTTAAGAAGACTCCAGTGCGTGCGAAGGTCGTAAAGACAGGAGATAGCTCAAGCACAGTTGCATTTGCAATCATGTTCGTTCTCGCAGGTACAGCTCTCGCAGGAGTTGCTACTTACAGAAGGAAGAGGGCATAAATAATCAGAGAATCATTTCAATAAATATCGATTCTAATTAAATCAAAAACCACTGTGGTCGCAAGCGCGGCTGCAGTGGTTTTATCGTGATTCCAATATTTAAAACTTAGTAGCTTAGTTCCTATTCAGAGAGCGCAGTTAATATCTAGCGATACTTCTCGATCCCAGCCCTTATAGTATCTTCAACTTCGTGCTGCGCAGCAAGCTGCTCCTTCCTAGGCATGCCCGAGAGGTCTACAGTTGGGTGTATTACAACCTTAATGGTTCCGCCAGTGAATGTATTGTGCTCCTCAAATATTTTATATGAATCGATAATCGAAACTGGTACGATTGGAACGCCAGCCTTCTGTGCAAATTTAAAGCTACCTTCCTTGAAATGACCCATATCATTGCTGTGACTTCTCGTACCCTCTGGGAATATTACGAAAGAATATCCTTTCTTGAATAGGTCGGTAACCTCTGCTAGAGTTTTTACGGCAGAACGAGGATTGCCGCGGTCGATAAACACCGACTGTGTGCCTCGAATAACATCAGCGAGTGGCTTGAGCTTCTTAGTCTCGGATTTAGAGATGAAACCTATCTGAGTAGAACGGAAAGCCGCAATCATCGCATATATGTCTGCATATCCTTGGTGATTGGCAACAACGAGGAAAGGGCTCTTGGCAGGAATGTTTTCTGGATTAATAACGTCAACCGTAATCCCGAGCGTCTTACCTGTATAATCACAAAATTCATCCTCCGCTTTACGAATGAGCCTCTGTGCTTTAGCGTGATCATCCTGTGCTTGCGCGGCTCTGATTGCTGGCACATGCTTCATGTATTTGCGAAAGCCAGATCTGATCTTGTTGAGTGCTATTGTATTTTTAAATGGGTTCATAATGTCCTCCAATTGAATATTCTTAATCGTGTAATTATATCTATAATAATGCTATAATTTTATGAAAATATGCGTGAAAAATCAAGAATTTAAGGAGCTGTTAAGACATATGAAATTTGTAATACAAAGAGTGACACATGCAGATGTGGTCGTTGATGGAAATGAGATTGGTAGGATAGGCAAGGGATTCATGGTGCTCATCGGCGTGTCGAAGGAAGACGACAAGGCTATCGCTGATAAGATGGTGGATAAGATGATTAAGCTCAGGATATTTGAAGATGAGAATGGAAAGACCAATCTATCCCTAGATGACGTAGGTGGGGAACTTCTCCTTATCTCCCAGTTTACGCTCTATGCAAATTGCAAGAAGGGCAACAGACCATCGTTCATTGACGCGGGTGTACCTGATGAGGCAAACGCTTTATATGAATATATAATCGAGAGGTGTAAGGAACGTGTAAATGTAGTTGAGCGTGGTGAGTTCGGTGCCGACATGAAGGTTAGCCTTTTAAATGACGGACCGTTCACGATAGTGCTCGATAGTTCAGAAATTATGTAAATAAATACAATCTGATAAAAAATAACTAAATTTTTTTAAATTTTTAAAGCGTTGAAATATTAACGAGTTTAAGAAAGGCAGTCCCAAGTATAGATTATATCTATACTTGGGACTTTTGTTATAGATAAATCAAACAGTGATAGTTGTGTGAATGTATTAGAATAACTATGTCTATGTTATTAGTCACATATTAAGAAAAAGAAAGGAAAGAAAGCATGAAAAACTTTATTAAAAAGTTTTCAACTATGGTCCTTTCGGTTTCAATGCTGATGACGAGCGGAGTTATACTGCCGAGCGTTTCAGCTGCTAATTTTAAACCGATAATCGAAGGATCAAAGTGGACATCATTTGACACTGTAACTGTTACATTTAGCGACAATGTTACATTGGCTGATGATGCAAAAGAAAAGGTGGTTTTGACAACCTACGGACAGGAAACTCCATTGAACGCTTCAGATGAGGTAACCGCTAGTGGAAAGAATGTCAAGATTAAACTAGCAGGAGGCTATAAGTACTATAGTGGTCTAAAATTCAAGGCAGGAGCTTTGAAGTCAGCAGATGGAACTCCTACGACTAGTGATGTAGTTGGTTATTCTATTTCTTTAGATAAGGGAATAACATCACTAAGCGTTGCTGATAAGAATGTTCCAGCAGCAGGAAAGACCGTGAACGTTCAGGTTACTGGTAAGAACCTCGACTTTGGGGATCCTATCAACCTAAAGGTATATGCTGGTTCAACAAAGACAAATATCGAGGCAAAGCTAGTTGCGACAAGCAATACAACAGGAACTATCAAGCTTGTGATTCCTGAGAATACAAGTGCAGACTCGATAACATATAAGATTAAGAAACAAAAGGGCTATACTTTCAGCTATGAGGATGTTGACGCATCATTCTCGCTTGTACAGGCAGGAAAGACAGGATCTTCTACACCTGGAACAGGTGTGACACCAGTTGCTCCAACTGAGGTAAAGGTTAACTCTGTAAGCTACGACAAGACATCACTAGACTCAAACGGCGGAGCAGTAGTTGCAGAGCTAAGCGGTGTTGGATTTACTCAGGTAGATGCTCTTAAGGCAAAGGTTTATAAAGTTAATCCAGAGGGTACTGTGGATGATGCCCTACTTCCTATACAGGTAGAAGTAGTTGATGACACACACGCTAAGGTTAAGTTTACGCTTCCTGCAAATAGCAGCACATCAACGCTTTCTTACGCACTCAGAGTGGCAACTAAGGGAAATGTAAATTATTCTGCAATTAAAGACCTATCCAATCAGGAACAGCTATTAACTGTTGCTGCAAAGGCACAGGAGCAGACAGGTGATAACTCTGTTATTCCAGCAGGAGCAAAGACATTTGCGCTGGATATCGATGATTGGTCGGCTTATAACATGGGAGATGGTCAGTTTAACGTTATATTTAAGAAACCAGTTTCTCTTAACAGTCAGATTGATATAAAGAAATTCATCTATTTTTCCGATAGAGGAAGCAAGAAGGTTGAGCTCACCGATAGCGACACAGTAACATTAGAGGGAAATGTTCTAACTATTCAGCTTGCTGATAAGGATAAAAAGGTACCTTCTTATCTAATGGTTAAGGCAGGCGCTCTTAAGAATGATAAGGGTGCATACCTAAAATACAAGATGGATGGCACAGGAGAGCACTTCCGTTATATTACAGATGGAGCACACGTTGATTCGATGGAATTTAATAAGATTACATTCGATTCGAACGGAGGACATCTCGTAGCGACTATTAAGGGTCACAATCTAAAGAACAACGTAGCAGGACTTCCTGAGTTCAATGTAAATGTCGCTAAGAATGATGTTACGCTGAGCGATGTTACACCGTACAACCTCACTGTTGATGTGAAGAGCAACACTGAGGCAGTTGTAACTGCTGATTTACCAGCAAATACAACAGATAGGACTGAGTCATACAGAATCATCCCTGTAATATATGGCAGACAGATTTATTCGACATATATAAAGGGATACGATATAGTCTCCGTTCTACCTGCAGGAAAGAACTCTGCAGACAAGACGCTATCTACAGTTATGGTCAGCGGAGCAAGTGATGAAAACCCTGCTCCAGAAATCTACGAAGTAGACGTTAAGAGTCACAACGTATCACTCAAGATAAATGCTGTTCTCCGTGGAACTAATCTTGATGCAAAGAAGATGAAGGTCAAGGTTGTTGACGAAAACGGAACAGAGTGGCCAGCTAAGCCAGTATACGAGTGCGGAGCAACTTACAGATGGCAGTGGAGCAACATGTACCTTCCAAATGTACCTTCAAAGAACGAACAGCACATCGAGCTTCTCGTTCCTCGCGCACTAGGTATGGATCATACATTCACACTAACATTCGCACCAGATGGGGAGAACTTTGACGAGAACCTCAAGGCAACTGTAATCGTAAGAAATGATGGCATAATAGATACTTCTAATGCTGCATTTAACATGGATGACTACACTAAGCTGAGAACCATCACAGTTAATTACGTTGATAAGAACGGAAACAAGGTTGCTGAACCAAAGCATGTAAAGGCATACGGAATCCATGAGCTATACGCACTTGGACTAACTGCAAAGGAAATCGACGGCTATAAGCTAGTTAAAGCAGACCCAGATAAGGCCCTGTTAGACGCAATGCTTGCAACACCAGATTCACTGGAGGATGGAAGACTAAATGGTGCAACTGTATTCGTAAAGGCATTCCCTTACAATACAATTACATACACTTACGAGAAGACTGCTACTCCAGCGCCAATTGCTACAGGATATAACTTCACAGTTGGTAAGGACGCCGTATGGAGTGCTGGAGATCTAGGATTCAAGATTGAGAATACAGAAGTAGACAAGAATGCTGCTGGAGACAAAGTGTTCGACAGATTCCAGGGAATCGAAGTTGATGGACAGACTGTAGATCCTTCAAACTACGAAGCAAAGGCTGGAAGTGTTGTCCTAACACTAAGAGAGAGCTACATCAGAAGCCTAGGTACTGGAAGACACTCAATCAAGGCTAAGTTCAGGGGTGGAGAATCCGCATCTACAAGCTTCTCTGTAACTAGAGCAGGTGCTGGATCGAGCGTAAGCTCAAGACCTGGAGCAGGTGCTGGTGCAGCATCAAGACCAGGAATGGCTAGAGTTGGCGCTGTGCACAGAAATGTCGTTAAGACTGGCGACAGTTCAAATGCATTTACATATGCTCTAGTTCTAGTTCTCGCAGCTACAGCTCTTGCAGGAGTTGTTTCCTACAGAAGAAAGAGAGCGTAGTATACTACGAAACTTACTGATCTATAATGCTATTTAGGTTAGCAAAAGACTAAAAATTTCTTAATAATGTGATCAAATATTTGCTTCGGCCCTTAATGGGTCGAGGCATTTTTTTATTGCTAGTAGCAGGTCAAGATAATATACTGTTATCGTATACACAAAGATCAAAGGAGCTGAAATGAATCACTATCTAGATAAACACAAGAACGTGCTTGCGATTGCGCTTGTTATATCAGTCGCGGCGCAGATAAACATAGATGCACCCAAGGTAGCACCAGGATTCGTGTTTGCCATAGATGTAATCGTTCTTAATCTGTTCATTTTTTGCTTTTCAGATAAATATTCTGCTATGCAAATAGCTCTCATCTCTGCAGTATTTTCTCCGACGTTCCGTTTTATTACGTCGATGAGCGCAGATATGAGCTTCAAGGAAAATGCGTTAAATTGTTTCCCTGATGCCATTTTTTTTATCACGTATGGTCTGATAATTACAGTATGTCTTATGACATATAGAGACAAGAAAGTTCCGCTAATGTACTTTTGTATTTCGATTTTTGTAGCGGATTTTGGAGGAAATGCTGCGGAAGTGTACGTGCTGTCTTTGATAAGAAATGGAAATTTCATATCAACAGATATGTTTAACACACTTATGATTATAGCGATGGCGAGAACTGGGATAGCTCTGACAATAATTATCAGCATGGAATACTACACAAAGGTGCAGACAGAACGTTCGCATAATCGCAAGATTCAATTCATGGTGGATCAAAGTGTAACCATATCTGATGAGATGAGATTTATCCTCAACAATAAGGAGGATGTAGAGCGTATCCTCAAAGAGGCATATGCTCTACACACGGATATGAAAGAGGCAGGGATTCCAGATGAGTTCACAAGGCGAGCCCTCGAAATAGCTAGAGGAACGCATGAGATCAAAGGCTGCTATCAGGAGATTCTAGACACGCTAGACAACCTAAATAGAAATTCTCAAGGTGAGCCAGATCTTCTGATGTCGGAAATCTTGAAGTTCATGAAGAGCAATGTCTTGAAGACTGCATTAACCAAGCATATGAACGTGAAGTTTGAGATAGATCAGCGCATAGATTTCAAAGTCAAGGAGAGCTACAAGACGATTTCGGTTCTAAGGAACCTCACGGTTAATGCGCTAGAGGCATTTGAAGGCTCAGATGGAGAGATTAGAGTAATGGCTACCTGGTGCAGACACAGCAGCTTAGGACCGTGTCATCGTATTGAAGTCGAAGATAATGGCCCTGGAATCGACGAGGCGGATATCGAAACAATATTTCTTCCAGGGTATTCTACCAAGATGAACATGGACACAGGGATTGTGCAGCGAGGACTTGGACTCTCGCTTGTACGAGACTATGTAGAGAATGACTTCGGTGGCAGAATCAAAGTTAAGAATCGAAAAGAAGGTGGTACTAGATTCGTAATCGAGATACCACCGGGAAATTTTGAGGAGGAAACCAGATGGATTTTTACATCCTAGATGACGATATAGCGGTTGTAAAAACGCTGAAACACATAATTACGGAGAGGAAAATCGGAACAGTTATCGGATATAACACCGATGTTGAGTGTGCGATTGAGGATATAAAAGAAGAAAATCCATCGATAATAATGGTGGATTTCATGATGAAAGAGATGGACGGAATCACCTTTATTAAGGAAGTTAAGAAGTTTAATCGCGAGGCGGCATTTATCATGATCTCTAAATTATCCGATAAGTCTCTAGTAAATCAGGCTTATGATGCAGGAGTCGAATTTTTCGTAAGCAAGCCGATTAACGTGTTAGAGATAGAGCGCGTGTGCCAGAACATAATTGAGAGAATAAAGCTCAAGAAAGTCGTGGATAACATTCAAAATGCATTTATGGAGGTGAGCAATTCCAGTGACTCGATACAAGGCAAAAGGGAATTGGCGGCTGAAAGGAAGCAAAACTGGCTAGATGTTCTGCTCGGATCGCTTGGCATACTTGGGGAAAAAGGAACTAACGATATACGCAAGATTTACGCGTGCATGGAGAAGAGCAATAGTGCATATTCTAAGCATATTTTAGGTGACGTTGCTCGATCACTTGGGGATAGCGAAAAAAATGTTGAACAACGAGTAAGAAGGGCTCTTAAAAAAGCGTTAAGTAATGTTGCGGCAGCAAAGATTGATATGGTTCAGGACGATATTCAGATATATGCAAAATATGTATTTGACCATCTTTCCATCAAAATGGAGGTCAACTTTCAAGAAGGACTTTCGCCAGCAGGAGGACGAGTTAGTATCTCGAAGTTCATGGATGGGCTTAATGTATATCGGGACTTTATTGAGGAATAAATTTTGCGAATAAAAGAAAAATAATTAAAAAATATGTATTATAATAAACTCGCGGAATCTTTATGAGGTTCTGTGAGTTTTTTTGAAGTCACACTGACAAGATAATAACGAAATTATTTCTAGTAAAGTAAAGACATGAAAGGAGTTGTCTTATGCAGAAGTCAGGTAGCATTAAAGGTAAACTTTTACTACTATTTATCGCGGTTGCATGGGGAAGCTCGATGGTAGTCATTAAAGGCTCTACGGACTTTATCCCACCAGGTATGCTTCTTGCACTACGTTTTACGATTGCAAGTGTCATACTAGCTCTTATTTATCGCAAGCAGCTTAAGCTCATAGATAAGGATTATATCAAGGCAGGTATTTTCATCGGAGTATGCTTATTCTGCGCATACTTTACGCAGACTATCGGAGTTATGCTTGAGATGCCTGGAAAGAGCCACTTCCTCTCATCCGCATACTGCGTATTTGTACCGTTTATCGGATGGATAGTTCTCAGAGAGAAACCAAAGATGTACCACATCGTTGCTGCGACAATGTGTGCAGTCGGCATCATATTCGTATCAGTTGCAGGAACATTTAGCATCAGCTTTGGCGATAGTATCTCAATTCTAAGCTCACTGTTCTGGGCTGCTCAGATTATCGCTATTGCTAAATGGGGCAAGGATAAGGACCCAGGAATCATCACAATGCTACAGTTCATAGTATCTGCAGTCTTGGCATGGGGATTCACCTTAACTCAGGAACATCTCGGGAAAGTGCAGATTAACGGAGAAGTAATCTTTGGAGTTCTTTACCTAGGTATAGTTTGTTCAGGACTTTGCTTCCTCTTCCAGACTATTTCACAGAAGACAGAGTCGCCTACAAGCGTATCCATCATTCTCAGCTTTGAGAACATCTTCGGCATCGTGTTCGGAATGGTATTCTTCAACGAGACGATGACTGTGAATAAGGCTATAGGATTCGTACTCATGTTTGCCGCTATTCTAATCGCTGAACTACAGCCAAACTTCCTAAAGAGCAAGGCAGATAAGGCAAGAGAAGCGCAAGAGGAACAGACTGCGTAAACTCGTAAAAGTAACGTGATAATACATATTATTGCGCATTATCGAACAATATCGAGTAAAATCGTAGAACTGTATATATTAAAATAATCGTTATTATCAAAAATCAGATGTACAAGGAGACTGATTATGGCATTCGAACTAAGAAAATATACACATCCAGATTTCGCTGAGCAGAAATTTATTGATTCACCAGATTGCAGACTTGAGGAAGCACCTAAGGATGGTGTAGTTCCATTTGACTTCCACGCACTAAGTATTTTCCCTGAGTACTTCAAGATCAACGGAGAATGGTTGCTCTGTGAAGAGAGCAGAATGGACACAGTTCCAGTATACGATGGCGGAAAGGTACTCGCTCTAGAGGCAAGAAGAGTTAAGAAAGGACAGCTTGTAGTTTGCGGACGTACAGAATGCTGCGAGGAAGGAATCTACATGCATGCCGATGGATTCAATGAAAACACAGGCGTAAAGGCAGATACATTTGCATTTAGAACAGGACGCTCGAGAGAGACTGCATTTTCCAAGGATTTCGACGAAATCGTTGAGCTACTAAAGCACGAGAAGGATAACGGGAAGATCGTTTGGGTTATGGGACCTGCTTTCTCGTTCGATATCAAGGCTAGAAGAGCACTTTCGGCACTCATCGAAAATGGATATGCTCATGCAGTTCTAGCAGGAAATGCTCTTGCTTCTCATGACCTTGAAGGTGCGTATATGCAGACAGCTTTAGGACAGAATATCTATACGCAGGAGAACGTGCCAAATGGTCACTACAACCACCTAGACCTGATAAACAGAGTAAGAGCTGCAGGATCTATGAAGGCTTTTGTTGAGCAGGAGAACCTAGACAATGGCGTAATGACAGCAGCTATCAAGAACGATGTTCCTATCGTGCTCGGCGGTTCAATCCGTGATGATGGCCCTCTTCCAGAGGTATACGGGGATTGCTACGATGCACAGGATGCTATGAGAGCTCACGTTAGTAAAGCTACTACTGTAATTACAATGGCTACAATGCTTCATTCAATCGCTGTTGGTAACATGACACCAAGCTTCCGTGTGCTAGAAGATGGCACAATTCGTCAGACATATTTCTACGTTTGCGATGCATCTGAATTTGTAGTAAACAAGCTAGCTGATAGAGGATCCCTCTCTTCGAAGGGCATCATAACAAATGCACAGGACTTCATCTGCAATATCGCCGACGGTCTTGGACTAAAGTACTAATAGCTTTTGCATAAAAGCATAATTAGTAGCAGCATAAAAGTGCATAACAACATATAACAAAGAAGATAATTCCATACAGACTCGCCTAATTATGGTAACTTAGCTCGCCCCAGAAAAAAGCGCATTGAACTATGTTATAATTATTATTGTCATTAGAGTGCATGAAGCACTTGATAAAATTAGAAAGGCGATAATATGAATATATTAGTAATCGATGCGCAAGGTGGCGGCATAGGACGTCAGCTGGTAGCTAAGCTGCTAGAGAGGATTCCAGAAGCAGATATAGTAGCTGCAGGGACCAATAGCATGGCAACGAATGCCATGATTAAAGCAGGAGCTAAGAAGGCGGCGACAGGTGAGAACGCTATCAGATACTGCGCATCACAGGCAGAGATTATCACAGGACCAATTGGTATTCTTGTTGCTAATGCGATGCTTGGAGAGATATCTCCAGCTATAGCGGAAAGCGTAGGTTCTAGTACCGCCCCGAAGGTGCTAATACCGACTGCGCATTGCAACACCATAATTGCAGGCACTAAAGCGCTACCAGTAAAAGACAGCATCGAAGATGCGGTCGATAGGATTGTAAGAATCCATGGTGGCGAAGACAATTAAATAGCCTTTATAAAACATTAACCAAGCCAAGAAGGCCGGATAGATTGCTGAAGCAATCATACCCGGTCTTTTTATACGCAAATTTACAGGAGTAACTATATTCACATGGATTATGAGAGAAAGAGCACATTTAAATACGCCCTCTGCAGAATCGCTGAGATGATTCTCATATTGCTCATTCTCTCAATGATTGTATTTGCGCTATCTCGCCTCTGTCCCGGTGATCCGCTCCGTTCGTGGTACGGAGATGGTGTGGACAGAATGAGTGCCGAGCAGAAGGCTTCTGCCCGTGAGAGCCTCGGATTCGAAAAACCACTGCCTGTTCAGTACGGCATATGGCTTAAAGATCTAGCTCATGGGGAGCTAGGATTATCGTATAAGTACAAGAGACCTGTTGCTGAGGTAATTCGTGGCGTGCTAGCAAATACAATAGTATTTGGATTAACAGCTTACATCATGACCTTCGTGCTGGCTTTTCGTATCGGAAGATTGTCGGCGAAGCGAGAAGGTACGAAGCTCGATAGATTCATTTGTAAGGCGGGGGTGATATCGGGAAATATACCAGTATTCTTTTTATCGCTGATATGCATATTGATATTTGCGGTAAATCTCCGAATCTTGCCAACTGGAGGGGCTTACTCGTACGGGGCTGAAGGAAATATCCTGGACAGAGCCTGGCACCTCGTACTGCCAGTATTTGTAATCGTTATAGGGCATCTGTGGTATTACTCGTATATGGTGCGAAATCTGCTACTCGAGGAAATGCGCAAGGAATACGTGCTGCTTCTCAAGGCAGAGGGAATGCCTCGCACTAAGATAATCAATAATTACTGCATGAAGAATATCCTGCCACCGATGATAACCATCATGGCAATCGCAGTTCCACATCTCCTTGGTGGGACATATGTCGTAGAGATGGTATTTGGCTATCCAGGTCTAGGACGGCTCAGCTTCGAAAGCGCCCTATATAAGGATTACAACATGCTGATGGCGACAACACTTCTCACAGGAAGCGTGGTTGTGCTCTCAAATTATCTTGCACAGATAATAGGTGAGAAAATCGACCCGCGGATGCGTCATGAGGAGGGTTCGTATGAATAGGAAGCGAAGACCAAAGATTGCCATAGCTATACTTACAATCAGTGCAGTTCTGAGCGTATTTGCCGGATTCATAGCTCCATATAAACCGAATTTCATGAATGAATATGCCATCGGAACAGCCCCGTCGCTGGGCCATATATTTGGAACAGATAATTTGGGAAGGGATTTGTTCTCTATGATCCTATATGGTGGAAGGGCAAGCCTTACGATTGGAATCGCAAGCGCTGTAATAGGAACGCTGATTGCAGCAGTGTACGGGACACTTAGCGGGATGGCAAATAAACACGTGGATAGACTGATGATGAAAGCTACGGATTTGTTCATGAGCATTCCAGCATTATTGCTTGTAATCGTTCTTGAGGCTATCTGGGGAGAAGCTAGCTACACATCATTATCACTGGTAATCGGGATAACTAGCTGGATGCAGATGTCGAAAGTCATCAGGAGCGAGGTGATACGGCTTAGGAAAAGTGAATTTGTAATAGCCGCAGAGATGTACGGGGGAAGCTTCTGGTACATTTTACGTAGGCATTTGTTCCCGAACTACTTTTCATCGATTATGTTCATGGCAGTAAGCAACGTGGGCTCTGCGATAATAGTAGAATCGACACTTAGCTTTATGGGACTTGGACTACCGATATCGGAGATATCATGGGGGAGCCTTATGTCTCTCTCACAAGACGCACTGCTATCCGACCAATGGTGGATGATCATAATTCCGGGACTTATCTTGATAAGTGTTCTGGTATCAATAACGGAGATTGGGGAATACATCAGAGGGCGCAATACCTCCAAGGGTAGCAACATTTAAATGTAAACGCACAAGTACATGTGTGGGGTTAGGACTATAGATTAAGAAATTAATTTATTTGAAAGGACACACATTTATGAAAACTCACTTTAAAAAAATTGCGGCTCTTGCCGTCACTCTAATCATGATTATTTCACTTTCCGCATGTGGCTCGAAGAGCGAAAATGATGCGGACACGCTGGTGTACGGAAGTCATGACTATACAGCTATAAATCCTGCTCTCTATGAGCATGGAGAAATTAACTCCTTGATATTCGCTGGGCTTACGGCACACGACAAGGATAACAAGCTCGTACCTGCACTTGCTGAGAAGTGGGAGTACGATGCAGCTACTCATACTTGGACATTCCACCTAAGGGATGGACTGAAGTTCCATGACGGAAAGGATCTTACTTCGGAGGATGTTAAGTTTACTCTAGAGGCAATCCTCGATAAGAAAAACAATTCCGAAATCGTCTCGAATTATCAGGATATTGAAAATATCACTTGCCCAGACAAGAAGACAGTTGTTATTAAGCTGAGCAAAGAAAATGTAGCATTCGCGGACTACATGACTATCGGAATTCTGCCTAAGCACCTTCTTAAGGGCAAGAAGCTCGCGACTGCAGAGTTCAACCAGAAGCCAGTAGGAGCAGGTCCATATAAGTTAACTAGCTGGGATGAAGGACAGAGTATAACCCTCGAGAAGTTTGATGGTTACTACGCAGGAAAACCTCACATCAAGAAGATTATTTTCAAGATTGTAGAGGATAGTGACGCAAGGCTGCTGCAGCTAAAGTCTGGAGATCTAGATATGGCGCAGATTGAGCCTAAGCAGGCGAAGAGCCTCAAGAAGGATAGCAAGGATTTCGATATCTATCGCATGAACACAGCGGATTATCGCGCGATTGCGTATAACTTTGCAGGAAGCAAGCTGTTTAAGACATATCCAGAGCTAGCAAATATATTGAGCTATGGAATAGACAGAGAGGCTATCGTTAAGAGCGCACTTCTCGGAGAAGGCCAGGTGGCATACTCGCCAATTCAGAAAAATAAATTTAACAGCAGTGATATCGAGAAGTTTGCGTATAATCCAGATAAGATGGAGCAACTATTGCAGCAGGACGGTTGGACTAAGAATAAGAAAGGTATCTACGAGAAGAACGGTACTGAGCTTAAGTTTACAATCACTGCGATGGCAAACGACAAGGTGCGCGTGGATATGGCCAAGCTGTGTGCAGAACAGCTAAAAGCACACGGGATATCAGTAAAGGCCGAAGCTAGAAAAGAGCTCGACTGGGAGAAGCAGGATGCTACAATAATCGGATGGGGTAGCCCATTTGACGCAGACGATCATACGTACAAGATATTTACATCGGAAGCTGGGGACAACTATACAGGATATGCAAATCCAGCGGTAGATGAAGCGCTGGCAAAAGCTAGAGCGACGACTAAAGAGCCTGAGAGACAGAGATATTACTCAGAGTTTCTCAGAGCCATGACTAAGCAGATGCCTTACACGTTCATCGCATACATAGATGCTGACTATGCGGTTAAAAAGGATATCAAGGGAATAACAAAGGACACAATGCTAGGACATCACGGAGTTGGAATCTTCTGGAACGTAGCAGATTGGAAATTGGAGAAATAAAAATATATGACAGAAAATAGAAGCAACACAGAACTTCTTAATATCGAGGATTTCAGTATGTGCTTCGACGGGAAGCAGGGGGTAGTTCATGCTGTTCAAGGCGTTTCTCTTACAGTGAGATCAGGAGAAATCGCCGCAATCGTTGGCGAGTCAGGCTCAGGCAAGACGGCGCTCTGCTTCTCAATTCTAATGCTACACAGACATCACGCGAGACATCTATCGGGAAGCATATGCCTATCTGGGAAAGATGTCACTAAGATGGAAGAAAAGGAGCTTGAACAAATTAGGGGCAAGGCGGCTTCGATAGTGTTTCAAGATCCACTCAATTCTCTAGATCCTGTAAGAACTGTTGGGGAGCAGATTACTACCCCTATGAAGCTACACGAAGATGGTGAGCCTGTGGAAGCAGAACGAGAATACGCCGAGAGGGCAGTAGGATTACTTAGAGAAATGGGCATGAAAGATGCTGAGAAATACTTATCCTGTTACCCGCATCAGCTGTCTGGCGGGCAGAGACAGAGGGTTGCGATTGCTATTGCTCTTGCATGTGACCCTGCACTCATTATCGCAGATGAACCGACTACGGCACTAGACCCTGACAATCAGGAGCAAATAATAGCTGTGCTGAAGAGGCTTGCTGAGGAGAGAAGAAAGGGCATCCTATTCATCACTCATGACCTCGGATTAGCGCGCGAGTTAGCGACTAAAATTGCAGTTATGAAGGATGGAAGGTTTGTCGAGGTTGCCGAAACTGAAGAGATCTTTGAAAATCCACAGCATGAGTATACTAAAGCTTTAGTTAGGTATTCTCAATATGGCAAAATGGGAAGTCATTATCATGGAAACTTTGGTCAGACGATTGGTAATCGAGATGGGATAATCACTTCGAGTGAGATAGCGGATCAAGGGAAGTCAGCTGAAAAAATAATGATTGCCAAAGATATAGACATGATTTACAGAACCAAGAAGCACGGATGTAAGAAGGTTCTATCAGGATATTCATTAGATGTAGTGAAAGGTGAGATCCTTGGACTCGTAGGGCAATCGGGCTGTGGGAAGTCCACCTTGGCGAGGATTATCATGGGGATCACCATACCTAATGGCGGAAGTGTAGAATGGGGAAGATGTGGAAGTAGAGATAGGCGTGAGGTTCGCGCGCAAATGATCTTTCAAGACTCCGCATCGGCATTTAATCCACGCATGACTATAGAAGAAATAATCGCCGAACCACTTGTAATTGCTAGAGTAGGAAACAGAGAAGAGAGACGAAGGAAAGTCGTGGAAGTTATGAATCAGGTTCATCTAGAGGAACAGCTCATGGATAGATATCCCTACGATGTGTCGGGAGGACAGCGCCAGAGGGCGGCAATTGCGAGAGCACTTATAACAGAACCTGAATTCATAATCGCAGACGAACCACTGTCATCTCTCGATGTGCCAACACAGGCCGAGATAGTTCATCTGCTAAGAGATTTGCACGAAAAAAGACAGCTGACGATGATTCTTATATCGCATGATATCCCTATGGTTGAACATGTGTGCGATAGAATCGTGAGCATGGACGAATAGAGTAAAATAAGAGTTAAACATCAGAAAAGGGGTAAAACTATGGGAGTATCCGTAGCTGAGAGACAGAAAGAAGAACGGCTAAAGGAATATATAAAAAATCTGGGTAGTCTAGCAGTCGCTTTCTCGGGGGGAGTTGATTCTACATATCTCGCCAAGGTTGCGCATGATGTGCTAGGAGATAAGATGATTGCGGTTACGGCAGAGTCAGGTTCTTTTCCTAAGAGGGAAACTGGCGAAGCTGCTCATTTCTGCAAGGAGCAGGGCATCAGGCAGATTGTAGTGCAGACCAATGAGCTTGAGATTGAAGGATTCAAAGAGAATCCACCGGATAGGTGTTATATATGCAAGACAGGTATATTTACGCAGCTAAAGGGACAGGCGGCTGAACTCGGAATAGAGTACGTAGCTGATGGTTCAAACGTAGATGATCTAGGTGATTACAGGCCTGGGCTACAGGCACTCAAGGAGCTAGATATAAAGAGTCCGCTCAGAGAAGCTGGCATGACCAAGCAGGATATCAGAAACCTATCGCATGAGCATGGTCTGTGGACGTGGAATAAGCCCTCGGCAGCATGTCTGGCCTCAAGGTTTGCATACGGCGAGACAATTACACTCGAGAAGCTAGGCATGGTTGAGAGAGCAGAACGGATTCTGGAAGATTATGGATTCATTCAAATGCGTGTTCGCATGCACGGGGAAAACCTCGCGCGCATAGAGGTTACACCAGATGAGCTGGCGAGGCTCCTTTCTCTCAGAGAGGAAATTGTAGCAAAGTTCAAGGAAATAGGATTCACATATGTAACCATGGATCTACTCGGGTATAGAGTGGGCAGTATGAATGAGGTGCTATAAAGCACTTGAGCAATAAACTTATGATAGCGGATGTGGACAAATAGTATGAGAAATCCGCCAATCATAAAATCTCACTAAAAATCCTCGACATAAAACTAAAAATACATGGCAGGTATAGATAGATGAAAATAGCAGAGATATTAGATAAATATAAGGGCGGCGAGCTAGATATGGCCGAAGCTGAAACGCTTATAAAAAGTAGCAGTTATGATGAGATGGGATTCGCGAAGCTAGATACTCAGCGCGAGCAGAGATCCGGCTTTCCGGAGGTAATATTCTGCGCTGGTAAGCCAGATGATTACCTCGTTTCGATATATCAGAAGATGGTCGCAAATGACGGCTGTGCCTTCGGGACTCGGGCGAGTCAGGAGCAGGCAGCGCTCGTTAAGGCAGCTGTTCCTGAAGCGGTGTATGATCCTGTCTCGCGGATTTTGAAGGTGGAGCCTGCTGGCGGCTACAAGAGGACTGGCGCTGGTGGTGTTGTTGCCGTCTGCAGCGCAGGCACTGCCGACATATCGGTTGCAGAGGAGGCAGCGCAAACTGCAGAATATTTTGGCGCTGAGGTGATTCGCGTATACGATATAGGCGTGAGTGGTATCCACAGACTTCTGTCAAAAGTTGATATCATACGCAGCGCCGATGCCGTTGTTGCAGTTGCGGGCATGGAAGGTGCGCTACCGACAGTGCTCGGTGGACTCGTAAGAAACCCAGTAATCGCAGTGCCTACATCTGTTGGTTATGGTGCGAATTTTCACGGGCTTTCTGCCTTAATCACGATGATTAACTCATGTGCGAACGGTATCTCTGTGGTAAACATAGATAACGGGTATGGAGCAGGGTATATCGCTACGCAGATAGGCAGATTGGCGGCTACTGGAAGATAATAAGTGCATATAGCTGTTGTTTAGCGGAAAGCAAGGGAACTATCTTTGATTAAATCAAAGCTGACCTTAAATTAATTGCATATAGATGCAGACGAAATTACAAATGCTGCTACAAGATATGGTGCTTCGTGTGCCTTAATAGCACAGCGAGGCGAACTGGTTTTTGAAGAGGTACAAGGAAATAGCTTCTAAACCTTGAATTTCTACGATAAATCAGTATAATTAAACGGTATGGCTTGAATACGCAAGCCAAATCCTGCACCGAAAGGTGCCGTAGGCCATAGGAGGTGAAAACATGAGAGATTACGAAGTAATGTTCATTCTTGACCCAACTCTAGATGAGGAAGTGAAGAACTCCACAATCGAGAACGTTAAGAACATCATCAATGAAGATGGTGAGGCTGGCGAAGCTGATGTATGGGGCAACAAGAAGCTTGCTTATCAGATCAACAAGAAGAAAGAAGGATTCTACGTAGTTGTTCCTTTCAAGGCTAGCACTGAGCTACCTAAGGAGCTTGACAGAAGACTCAAGATTTCTGATGCGGTTATGAGACACATTATTGTTTGCCAGGACGAGAACTAAGTCGGGAGGTAAGCGATGAACAGTGTAATACTGATTGGAAGATTGACCAGAGACCCAGAGCTTACTTACACACCTAACAACCAGACAGCTGTTACGCACTTCAGCATTGCAGTTGATAGACCTGGAACGCAGGGTCGTGACAGACAGGCTGATTTTATCAGAATCACTGTTTTCGGTAAGCAGGCTGAGAACTGTGACAGATATCTGAGCAAGGGTCGTCAGGTAGCAATCAACGGTAGAATTCAGACGGGAAGCTACAAGAACAGAGAAGGACAGACTGTATACACTACAGACGTAATCGCTAACAACGTCGAGTTCCTCGGCGGTGGTAACGGCGGAAACGATTCTGGATATAGTCGCAGATCCGAGAGTGAGCCTAGTGCATTTAACGATAGCTTTAGCTCGCCGATGGAGCCTTCGATGCCTGATTCATTTGAGGCAACTGAAGAGGATATCCCGTTCTAAACATCTTGAGAAAGGAGCACAAGTCTAATGGAGAACAATAAGAGACGCGGTGGCATGAGAAGAAGAAAAGTATGCCAGTTCTGCGCAGATAAGGAAAAGAAGATCGATTACAAAGATGTAGAGACTCTAAAGAAGTACACTACAGAGAGAGGTAAGATTCTTCCTAGAAGAGTTACTGGTACATGCGCTATGCACCAGAGAGCAGTTACATCTGCTATTAAGAGAGCTCGTGTGGTAGCTCTAATGCCTTTCGATTCTGAGATCGAATAATAATGAACGAAAACCCCGCTCGTATGAGCGGGGTTTTATATAGAAGATATTTTGCCTTAATGATGATAGACTAAATCGAATAAGGAATCTGTTAGTAGGTTGATATAAGCCCATATATAACATAGCTTATATTTAAGCAAGGAGGATTATCATGTGTGAATTAGAACTAGAGGATAAATTACAATTATTAAAAGAAGGATTAGCTGAATTAGCAACAGAAATTGGTGATACTCAAATAAATCCAAAATCCCTTAACTTATTATGTTTAGATTTTGATGTCCCAGTTAATGTAAGGGATTCATGGATATTAGAATTTCGAAAATTATCCGATATAGAGTATGAGAAGTACTCGAGCAAAGAGATAATCTCTACATTTCGTAATAAAATGCAGGAAAGGTTTGACCCTGCAAAATATTTTAGTGATTTAATAGTCTTTTCATTTATAAGAGTCATATCAAAGAATTTAGTTAAAGAACTCTATCCTTTATCTTGCTTATTGGAGATAGAGTTTTCTTTAACAGCAGATTTAAATTAAAATAAAATCCTCCGTACTGATATCCAGTAAAGAGGATTTTATAAACATATGTAATTTTGTATTACCACTATCCATAGTTAGTGTGTACTGAATCAAGGGATTCCTGGTAAGTCCTATTAGGGCTCTAGAATACCACCACGAGTAGCATCTTGAAACGCTCCTGACCATATACCGCATGTGGATGACCAGCAGGCATTACAATCGATTCTCCTTCATGAAGCTCGTGAGGAATTCCGTCAATAGTGAGGCGGCCTACTCCGTCAAGGCAAGTTACAAATGCATCTCCGCCGGATTCGTGTGTGCTGATTTCTTCGTCTTTATCAAAAGCGAATAGCGTAACACTAACAGCATCGTTCTGTGCGAGCGTCTTGCTTACCACCTGACCATCCTGATAATTAACTTCGTTCTTAAGTGTTAAAACTTCAGACTTGGATATGTTTTTCATAGGCTCTTTCATTTCGTTACCTCCTATATGTAAATTTCTGTTATGCAATGGTGCGAATTACTCCGCCTAAGTTGATTATATCCATCTAACCTGCAAATATTCGTAACATTCGTTACGCGGCATATAAAAATTTTACTTGCTCATTGTGTATTTATTCGTACAATTTTATAATGTATATATGTAAAAGCTAGTGAATAAAGGCTTTTATAGTTACTAAAGCTTTGAATTATAAAATTAAGTGAGGAATGCGGAGGGAATATGGCAAATAAGTTGATAGATGAAAAAATAAATGATTACGTTGATGCGCTTAGCTCGGGAGCACCAACTCCAGGTGGTGGTGCAGTTGCGGCTTTAACTGCAGCGCAAGGCGCAGCGTTAATTATGATGGTTGCAAACCTAACTGTTGGCAAGAAGAAATACGCTGAATTTGAGGAACTCAATGTAGCAGCGATAGAGGAAGCAAAGGGATATCTAGATCAGCTGATGGCTGGAGTAGATGAAGATAAGAAAGCATTTGGGCAGGTTGCTAGTGCATATGGAATGCCAAAGGAAACTGATGAGGAGAAGGCAGCGCGCAGTGAGGCGATTGCCATCGCCTCGGTCGGCGCAGCCGAAGCCCCGCTCAAAGTCATGAGAGCGGGCACCTGCGCGCTCAGACTCGCAGATAGTCTGATTGACAGATCCAACAAGCAGCTGGTAAGCGATCTGTACGTAGCTGCTCTCAATCTAAATGCAGGCGTTCAGGCAGCAGAATTCAATGTGTCGGCGAATGTGCCATATATTCCTGATCGCGAGCTCGCAGATAGCTGGAAAAAGGAATCAGAAAAGCTGTCAGAAGAGGCAAATGCTGTATCTGCAAAAATACTTTGCAGCAAAAAATAATATTTTGTGCAGAAAATATGCGTAAAAGGCTTAAAATCATTGGTTTTTAGAAAATAAGCTCTAAATGAAACATAAATTATAGTAAACATTTCACATAACCTTCACACAAGGTGTTTTAATAGATGCTATACTTCTAATTGTTCAATGAGGTTTGTTATTCTAATACAAACTTTCCTTCTTTTATTGAATACACACACACTACAGGAAAGGGATGCGTAAGCGTCCTTTTTCTGTTTTTTGTCTATTTTATTTATCATAGTACATAAAGGGCTATCATTGATTGGATGATTGCAGTCAAGCAAGGGTCATTGCCATTAGTTGCGTTAATTTCATTATCGATAAAATGTAAGTAAGCACATAGTACTGTAACCCACACTATATAAAGAGCTGGCAGCTCTAGCCGCCAGCTCTTTCTGCTTATAAATATGTTTATATACTATCCGAGTACCAGATTGCTTCATCTGCAAAACCATAATATTTTTCGTCTACTACCCATCTTTTGTTTATCTGCCTAACGATAAATTTGTGCTTCATGTCAGTAGCTCCGCTAAAGTGGATAATAATAATCGCCATATCTGATTGTTGCATAGTAAATTCCAATGAGTAATCTTTGCTATTCGCATAAAAATACTCGCTGGGATTGCTGTAATGATTCGCATATCCTTTTGATATGAGATTCGAACTAGCCTTTCCTTTCAAAATTTCTTCATAGCGACTTTCATATTCTGCCATAAGCCCAATCCATTTCGGATGATTTTGGTTGGCAGGAATATTCAATCTTAATTTTTCAGCATTTAGCTCACTATTTCTCTTAAAAACTTCTTCTTCAAGTGAATTGAGTTCCTGCAATAGTTCAACTAATGGTAGTATTATTTCATCTGCCATGCTTTTATATTTTTCAGGGGTGTTTTTTATTTTGATATTCATTTTTATCTACAACGTATCTCTGTCTACATCTTAAATTCCAGCTGCCATACCATCATCAACTGTTATCTAACCATTAATCGCATCCTCAATTATCAGCCTTATGGTTCTAAATAAATAAGGCTTGTAGTCACTGTAAGTTACAGGCTCGCCCATGAGAATAACATTGTGGCATGTTGAATTAATTAGCTCAACAATCGTAAATATCATGAGTTCAGGATTATCAATTGGAATCTGCTCTTTTTCGATAATATCCATAAAAAAAGTCTTGAAGTCGAGCACTTCATCATCCTCATGTTTAATGCTCTTCGATCCGCTCAGTAGCCCCCAGCTCAGGTGCTTGGATATAAACTGTAGCAGCGCTATATCCTTTGAGAGCTTGGTTATCAAGCAATCAGTAGCATATAAGACTTTGTCAGCGAGATTCATTACATCGCCTGTTTCCTCTATATGCCTTTCTAATGATTCAACTGCACTTAGGAGCAGTTCAGATGACTTTCTTGCGATTAACACATCTCTAACATCTTCTTTGCTATCAAAATATAGATAGAACGTGCCTTTTCCGACGCCTGCCTTTAATGCGATGCCTAGTATAGTCGTCCTTGCAAATCCAAGTGTCGTAAATAGTTCATATGCCGCGTCCAGAATATCGGTGCGTTTTTTCTCTTTATTAAGCACTCTTTTAGTCATAGATGCTCCTCCAAAATTTTATTCACTAAATTATATATAACATGCAGTGTAGATTTTTACAATGATACAGCAATAAATGACTTATAGTCAATATGTTAATTATTCAGTAATTCTACTCATATAATACTAATAGACCTTGATAAATAACTGTTTTATTAAGTCTAAAAACTTTAAATAACTTTTAATTAAATTAAAAGTTGACTATTGGTCAGAAAGATGATATATTGATTTCCGTCAAATACGCAAGGAGGGAAAACCGATGAATCTAGGGGCTAAAGTCGTAAAGCACAGACACATAATTTTCATTGTATCTTTGCTACTGCTCATACCATCACTTATAGGATATAAGGTGACGAGGATAAACTACGACATGCTTACATACCTTCCATCTACTATGGATACGATGAAAGGTCAGAATGTTTTAATGAAGGAATTTGGCAAAGGCGGATTCTCGATAGTCGTGCTTGAAAACATGAAGAGTGATGATGTCACTCAGTTAAAAGCAGACTACAGCAGAATCGATGGAGTCGAAGAGGTTTTAAATCTCGAAGATGTGCTAGATCCAACAGTTCCGAAGTCTATGCTACCAGACCAGGTGGCGCAGAATTTATCAAATAAAGATGCGAGCATGATGGTCGTATTCTTCAGCAACTCGACGTCCGACGATAAGACGCTCAAGGCTGTTGAACAGATGAGGAAAGTCAGTGATAAGCACGCATATATATCTGGCTTATCACCTCTGGTAGAAGATCTAAAGAATATTTGCGAACAGGAAGAGGTCAAGTATGTTACAGTAGCTGTTTTGCTATCGCTACTCGCAATGATGCTGCTCCTCGATTCATATATAGCACCGGTATTATTCATGGTGAGCATTGGCATGGCTATTTTATATAACATGGGCTCTAATATATTCCTCGGTGAGATTTCTTATATAACCAAGGCAATAGCTGCAGTTCTGCAGCTTGGTGTAACCATGGACTACTCCATATTCCTGTGGCATAGCTATATGGAGAAACTCGACTCAGGTCTCAAGGAAGATGACGCTATGGCGGAGGCCATCGATGCTACACTCGTTTCTGTAACTGGAAGCTCGGCTACAACAATTGCAGGGTTCCTAGCACTTTGTTTCATGACGTACACGATGGGCCGTGATCTCGGAATCGTTATGGCAAAAGGTGTTGTATTTGGAGTAATAGCAAGTGTAACTATACTGCCTGTCCTTTTACTTAAATTTAATAAGCTTGTGCAGAAGACGAGACACAGATCACTAATACCAGATATGACGAAGGTGGCACACGGACTAACCGGCAGATATGGAATCTATATCGCGATATTCTGCGTGCTAATTGGACCTGCAATCTATGGATACAATCATCAGAATATCGTGTATGACTTCACCAAGATGCTATCTAGTGGACAAAACAGTTTGCCGGCAGAGAAGATGCAGTTCTTGACGGCTAATAACAAGCTAAGTGAGGATTTTGGGATAAATACTTCTTATATCGTGATGGCTGACTCGAAGCTTTCTGCATTAAAAGGCAAGGAGATGAGCGACGAGATTAAGAAGGTTGATGGCGTTGAAAGCGTGTTAGGCATAGATTCGATTGTAGGGACTTCAATCCCTAGGAGCATGATTCCGTCTTCGATTAAAAGTGGCCTGATGTCAGATAAACATCAGATGATAGTAATAAATTCGAAGTATAAGGTTTCGACAAACGCTTGTAATAGACAAATAGATAATGTAAAAGCGATTACTCATAAATACGATAAATCAGCGACTGTAATCGGAGAGGCTCCGGCAACTAAGGACTTAATAAAACTGACAGATAAGGATTTTAAAGTCGTAAATTGGATATCTATAGGGCTCGTATTCCTGATAATACTAGCTGTTCTAAAGTCCGTATCGTTACCGTTCATACTCGTAATAGCGATAGAATTTGCGATATACGTCAATATGGGGATTTCGGGCTTCACAGGTCTTGAGCTTCCATTCATAGTTCCAGTCTGCATAAGTACTATTCAGCTTGGTTCGACGGTTGATTATGCGATATTGATGTCGACAAGGTATAAGACTGAAAGAATGCTGGGGCTTGATAAGCGCGATGCGGTCAGCACAGCTGCAGCAGCTTCCATACCATCGATTATCGTGAGCGCACTCGGGTTCTTTACAGCGACAATCGGAGTGGCAATATACTCAAATATAGGCATCATTAGCACCCTCTGCACGATGATGGCACGTGGAGCGATTATAAGTATGTTAACAGTAATCCTCATACTGCCTTCATTCCTGATGGCATTCGACAACTTGATTTGCCACACTACAGGCGGACTAAGAGATGTATATGAACATAGGCAGAACAAGGGTACACACGCTAAGGGTAGCGCAATATAGGAGGCGTTGAGATGAAAAGAATGAAAAATCATAAGAATGTTAAGAACGGGGTAGCTACACTTGCTCTTTGCTTGACAGTCGGAACTATGTATATGATAAATCCTGTTACTGTAGGAGCAGCTAACAAGAGACCTGTAGATGTGACTAAGTCAACCAGTACCGAGAAAGCCGTGGAGACATCATATCCTAGCCTTGGTAGGGGAAATATTTCCCAAAAAGATAAGAACGAGACAACCTATACTTCGATGGATGCAGACGGCAATGTGCTCGAATCTGTAGTTACTGAACAGCTTGCAAACAATGGCAAGTATGACACTATCAGCGATTACTCGACACTGAAGAATATCGAGAATACCTCAGGTCATGAGAAGTTTTCGAAGAATGGCAATAATATCGTGTGGAATGCTAAGGGTAAGTCGATTAAATATAAGGGCACTCCAACCACAGGATTACCTGTCAATGTCAAAATCACTTACTATCTGAATGGCAAGAAGATGTCAGCAAAGGATATCGCTGGTAAGGCAGGTAACGTGACCATCAGATTTGACTATACCGTAAACCAGTCAGATATCGTAGATGGAAAGCTGATTAAGCACCCATATACAGTTGCGAGCGGGCTAGTTCTTAATGATGATAACTTCAGTGATATAACGGTATCGAATGGTAAAGCGATAGATGACGGCAACAAGACAGTTGTTATGGGCATTGCTTTTCCAGAGATGAATGAGAACCTTGGAATAAGCCGTTCTAAATTGGATATTCCTAATAGTGTCGTTATAAATGCATACACTGAGAAATTCGAAATAGATGGAACATATACAGCTGCGATGTCAGGAATTGCAAATGATTTTGACAGAAATCTAAGCAGTGTAAAAGGAAAAGCTGCTAAGCTGGAGAGCTCACTTAAGAAGCTAGGACAGGCATCTGACAAGCTAGAGCAGGGAAGCAAGGATCTTAAGGCAGGTGCAGATGAATTAGCTAGTGGAACTAAGAGTCTTAAGTCTGGAAGCAGCGAGGTGCTCAGTGGAGCGACTTCACTAAACAGTGGCTTACAGCAGCTAACTGCAAATAGCGCATCTCTTAGAAATGGTGCTGCGCAGGTTGAGAAACAGATCTTTGCAAATGCCACAACCCAGCTACAAGATCAGTTAGGTGACGATACAATAGTTCTGTCTCCTTCGACGTATGCGAAGGTGCTTGCAGGAATCTCCGATGGAGCTATGGCAAAGGCAGAGGGGAAGATGAGAGCAGCTTTATCTGCAGCAGGTGTATCTGATGCAAGCACACAGAACAACATCATTTCCCTAGCATATAACAAGATGATGGCAGATGGAAAATCCGAAGCTACTGCAGCAGAGGTTGTGCAATATATACAGCAGGCAGGGGTAACTGCTAAGGAAGCGCAGAAGGCAGCAGGATATATAAATCAGTATAAGAGCACTGCGGTAACAGCTCTAAAGGCTGCCGGATACTCAGATGAGCAGCTCGCTTCAGGAACAGGTCAGCAAGCAGTAATGCTAACATCTGTAGAGATGGGGCTGACGGGAGGCAGTACAAATCTAGCGACACTTCAGGCACAGCAGACTAATGCAACTAAGCTGCTAACATCAGCTAAGGAGTACGAGATTGCTAGTCAAGGTGCAAGCGATAATGTAAAAAAGCTATCAGCAATTGCTGTGGGCAAAGATGTTCCTGCAAAGCTAAAGTCGCTCAAGGAACAGCTGGATTCGCTAGAGATGTTTATCGCTGGTGTTAAGCAGTACACCGCAGGTGTAGATGCTGCTGCAGCAGGAAGTAGCAAGCTAGTATCGGGTCTTGAGCAACTGAATAACGGAATCACAAAGCTGGATGCGGGCTCAAATAAGCTCGATTCGGGAGCAACACAGCTAGCATCAGGCATGACTCAGCTTAATGAGCAAGGTATCCAGAAATTTATAAGTACTCTCAGTAAAGCAGATATAGGAAAAATAACTAGCAGACTAGAAGCGACAATAGCAGCTTCAAAGCACGAAGTGTTTGTAGGTGGCAAGGAAGGCAGTATGACTGGTGAGAGCAGATTAATCTTCAAGAGTGGTGAAGTTAAGGCTTCAAAAGAGAACAAAAAGCCTAGTAAGCACAAAAAATAAAAGAATAGGGCAATAGTTCTAACCAAACGGAAAGCGGCTAAGGTGTTAAAAACCTTAGCCGCTTTTCATATGCTTTAAATTCAAATTTATCTATTTCTGCTCTAGATATCTCTTCTCACGGCTGAAGCCTCTGCCGTGAACACTGCCAACCTTGCTAAGGATGATAAAGGCATCCGGGTCGAGGTCATGAACGAGCTTTTCGACCTTGTATAGCTCTCTCGAGGATATAATAGTCATCACGATATCAGTCTCTCTTCCTAGGTAACCGGTCTTACCGTGAAGCAGTGTAGCGCTTCGGTCAATGTCGTGAAGAATAGCATTTGTAATCTCTTCAGAAGCCTTAGTTACAATCTCAAGTTTAGTCTTAGCTGCTCCTATAGCGAGGAGTCTATCGAGAGTAATTGTATACACAAGCACGAGCACGATTCCGTACAAGCTGGTGCGCTTTGGAGAGAACATCATCTGTCCAATCAAGATTATAAAGTCAAATACATATAGGCTGACGGAAACAGGCACTTTAAAATATTTATTGAGAACGAGCGGAGGAATATCCATACCGCCAGTGCTAGCACCAATTCTAATAATCAGCGCGAGTGAAGTTCCTATGCACAGACCGCCGAATAATGACGCGAGAAACATGTCATTTGTAAGGACGAAGCTACCTACGAGCTTCTGCAAAAATCCGAGGATAGTCGGGAATGCGAATGTGCTTATCATCGTGGTGAGTGCGAACTCTTTGCCGAGCAGCCCAAAACCTATGACAAACATGACTGCGTTGAACATTCCGACGAACAGAGAAATGGTTATGCCAAAATGGTGATTCATTATAATCGCAATACCCGTAGTTCCGCCGGTGATAAGGCCAGTCGGGAGTATGAAGAATGCAACACCGATAGCATAAATGAAGTTTCCCAATATGACAGTTAGTGCATTTCGCAGGAACTGCTTACTAAAAATGTAGCTAGAAAAGCTGGAATTAGTGTCTTTCATTATCTTTCTCCTTTTATTATCATCAAAGACTTTACATGTAGATAGCAACCATGTCAACAGCATGAAACGGATTGAGAGAAATTAAATCAAAAACAAAATGAACCGCTGCTTGGCGTCAGCGGTTCATTTCTACTACGAAATTATTTAATTAAGAAAGAACAATCAAAAGAAAATGTTTTATGCACTTAATTCCTTTTGCACCATTATACTAACATTCGATTATGACGATTCTGTAATGGTTTGCTATTGTGTTGGTGTATCGTATATATCAATAAGCACAAAATCCATGATAAAATGTGAACGGGAAGTCGGGAAACTACGTGAAATGACCATATGGATATGGTATAAACTATAGAAGAGTATTTAAGAGAATTCAAATAAAGTATTTAAAAGGAGAAGAACTATGGGTATTGAAAAGACATACATTATGCTTAAGCCAGACTGCGTTAAGAGAGGCCTTATGGGGGAGGTCATTTCAAGAATTGAGAGAAAGGGCTACAAGATTGTTGATGCGAAGATGATGAATCTCGATGAGGCAATTCTAAAGGAGCACTATGCGCACCTCGCTGATAAGCCTTTCTTCCCAGAAATTGTATCATTTATGACATCTGGCCCAGTCCTCGGAATGATTGTTGAAGGCGAGAATGCAGTCCAGGGAATGAGAATTATCATGGGCGTGACTAAGTTCGAAGAAGCTACAGCTGGGACTATTCGTGGCGATTTTGCACACAGCACTAGCGAGAACTTGATTCATGGATCTGATTCCCTAGAGAATGCAGAGATAGAGATTAAGCGTTTCTTCGGCTAAGTTAATCAATAAGGCTTAAGATTCATCGAAAGAGGCTCGGTACATGACGTTAAACCAACTACTTTATATTATTACAATAGCTGACGAGGGTTCGCTCAATAAAGCGGCGGAGAAGCTCTACATGACCCAGCCATCGCTTACCAGTTCTTTGCGAGAGGTTGAGTCGGAGCTTGGCGTGACCATTTTCCGCAGAACTGGTAGAGGTGTCACTGTGACTAACGATGGTGCAGAGTTCCTGCAGAATGCCAGACATCTATATAGCCAGTACGAATCGCTGATGGGCAAGTACTCGGATGAGGGAGGGCTTAAAACGAAGTTCGGGGTTTCAACGCAGCATTACTCATTTGCGATAAAGGCTTTTGTGGAGATGGTAAAGAAATTCGACATGAATGAGTACGATTTCGCTATCCGGGAGACCAAGACACAAGAGGTAATCGACGATGTCGTGTCGCTAAAAAGCGAACTTGGTATCATCTACCTGAGTGATTTCAATCGTCAGGCTATCTCCAAGGTACTTAGACAGAATGGGCTTGAGTTTGTGCCGCTAATTGACTGCAACGCATATGCTTACGTTTGGAAAAATCATCCGCTGGCAAATCGCAAGAGCGTGAGCTTCGATGACCTTGCGGATTATCCGAACATGACGTTTGATCAAGGAGATAATTCGACTCTTTATTTTGCGGAGGAGCTTTTCGCAGATATCAATCATCATCATATGATTAAGGTAAACGATAGAGCGACTATGCTCAATCTGATGCAAGGATTATTCGGTTACACAGTGTGCTCGGGCATCATCTGTGAGGAGCTTAATGGTGACGACTGCAACATGGTGCCAATTAAAGACGAACGCGTGGATACTGAAGGAGCTATGCAAATCGGGTATATAATGAAGAAGAATTCCATCTTGAGCAAGATGGCGGAGCTATACATAAAAGAGATGAAAGCATATCTGAGCTAAGCTCAATATAAAGTAAGGCGAGAATATGTAATATATTCACAAGAGTGAGTTATAGTTTTATCCTATAACTCACTCTTATTTTTTTGAATTAGACAGATGCATATCTATACCATATAATTCAACCATAGCAAAACAGATGCGGCTCACAGGGAGGCCACAGATAACATAAAATTAAAATGAAACACAGAAAGGGGATATACAGATGAGCGATATTAGAGATTCAAAAAATTGGGGATTTAACACTAAACAGGTACAGGCAGGACAGGAGCATGCGGATCCAGCTACTGGCGCAAGATGCGTGCCTATCTATCAGTCGGCTTCATACGCATTCGACAGTGCGGATTCAGCAGAGGCAAGATTTGCTCTAAGGGAAGCTGGTTCCATTTATTCGAGACTCGGGAATCCTACTAACGATGTACTCGAAGCAAGAGTCGCAGCACTTGAAGGTGGATCGGCAGCGCTAGCGGTTGCTTCTGGAACGGCTGCAATCGTATATGCAATTCAGGCAGTAGCGCAGCACGGTGAGCATATCGTGGCGGTAAGAACGCTTTATGGCGGTTCATACAACTTGTTTGCAAATACCCTTCCGCTAGTTTCGGGAGTAACGACAACATTCGTTGAGTCAGATGATTATGAGGGCTGGGAAGCAGCGATTCAGGACAATACCAAGGCTCTATATATCGAAGTAGTTGGGAATCCAAACTCCAACGTTACAGATATTGAACGAATCGCAGAAATCGCACATAGACATGGGCTTCCGCTAATCGTTGACTCAACATTTACACCACCATACTTGATTAAGCCATTTGAGCACGGCGCAGATGTGGTTATCCACTCAGCTACTAAGTTCTTTGGTGGTCACGGTTCAACAATCGGTGGATTAATCGTAGATGGTGGAAAATTTGACTGGAGTGCATCTGGTAAATACCCATGGATTGCTGAGCCAAATCCATCATATCACGGACTAAACTTCTATGAAGCTGTTGGTCCTGCTGCATTTGCGGTATACTGCAGAGCTATACTGCTTAGAGACGGTGGTGCGTCACTTTCAGCCTTTGATGCCTTCCTTCTACTTCAGGGAATTGAGACACTTTCTCTCAGAGTTGAGCGCCATGTAAGCAATGCTCTTGAGATAGTAGAGTACCTCGACAAGCACCCACAGGTTGAGAGAGTTCATCATCCATCGCTACCTAGTGAGCCATCACATGAGATTTATAAGAAGTACTTCCCTAAGGGCGCAGGTTCGATTTTCACTTTCGACCTAAAGGGTGGTAGAGATGATGCGAAGAAGTTCATCGACAATCTGCCTATCTTCTCAGACCTTGCAAATGTAGCTGACGTAAAGTCGCTTGTAATTCACCCAGCGAGTACAACTCATTCGCAGCTGAGCGAGGAAGAGCTATACGCACAGGGCATCACACCTTCAACAATCAGATTATCCATCGGAATCGAGGATGTTGAGGATCTGAAGGCAGCGCTAGATGTAGCTTTTGAGGCAATTAAGTAAACTGAGCAGCTTGACTGTATAAGTAAATCAAGCATAGCGACATACCTTACAAGTGTATAAGGATCAACCCGCAAGTGTACACTTAGGGAAACCGACATAACATAACATATACTAAACCGACATAATAGAGTATATGCAGGAGCAGGACGAAAGTCCTGCTTTTGTGTTTCATTAGCAAGATAGCATCAAGACAATCGGAAGCGATAAAAGAAATACCACTACTGCTCTAACTAATCAAAGAATAATTGTTATGCTTGCTTCGAATATTGAATTAATAAGGAGATATTTCTATAATATCTATAATTAAATAGCAGATTTGATATCTTATATGTCTTTGCTTTTCGCAATTAAGAATCAGAAAGATAAAAGTAATGAGAGAAGTAAGAGAAATAATACGAGGAATACAAGAAACGAGAGAAAAGGAATCGAAATGATTTATTTAAACGAAAATGCCGTAAAATATATCAATAATATGGGCTTCTCGGACATTATCATCGATGTTATAAAATTTACGAGCTGATGCGCGCCTCCTAAGATGGAGATGTCAGTAGGTTTTGCTGACAAGGGTAAGGATGCAAATTATTACATCGAGCGGGGATACCGTGTGGAAGAAAGTGAACTCGGCAAGGTCTATTATCCGAGGCGAAAAGTTGTCAAGGTTGGGAATATAGGGATTAGATATGAAGAGAAGCCGTGGCTCAGCAGCTTTGAGATAGATGGACTCAGACCGGCAAAGCCTCGGGGGAAGAATTACAGCCGAAGCATGCAGCTGATACTACAGTATGCGAGGGCGTTTGACGGGATAAGGCGCAAGGATGTGATAGACCTTTGCAAGCTCACTCCCTCGCAGTCAAGCAAGCTGCTCGGCCGAATCGTAGATGGTGGATACCTTAAGGCGCAGGGCGCAGGAAGAGCTACTCGCTATGTGCTGACTGAAGAGGGAAAGAAGTATAGGTGATGCCTTCGTCAGAGCCGATTCTACGAGTGCACTCGAGAGATAATAACATGAAAAATTTAAACTTTAGAGCAGGGCAAAAGTCCTGCTTTTGTGATTTGCGAAAATGTAGAACATAAGGGGTGAAGCAGCGCGTAGCTTGATTTAGTAAGAAAAATATTATATAGTATAGAGAATTTACGGTGTTTGTTCAATTTGCGTAAAGGAGGGCGATAAATGTCAAGAAAAGCTAAGAATTTAGCTGACTCGAATAAACATTGGTGTCATAAAGCATTATCTTTCCTATGTATGTCAATGCTCATTTTTAGTTTTTGCATCGTAGGAAATGCCTCAACTGAAGTAGCGTCTAACAGTGAGTCTGTAGCAAACGGAACATCTGCTGAATCTAGACAAAGTGAAACAGGAACACAAGCGAATCAGAGCAATGCATCATCGCAAGCAACCGATAGCGGAACAAGCGCAAAGGCACTTGACGATAATCGCGAGACAAGGGCTACAGCTTCGGCGGCAAGTAACAGGATTGCAGATGCACCATCTGTTTCAGGCACATGGAAGCGAGAAGCCGGTGGATGGCGATTCTACAGCAATTCTGGTGTAATGCAGAAGGGGTTCTGCTACATTAGCGGCAAGAAGTATTACTTCGGACCAAGCGATGGGCTCATGAAAACTGGTTGGCAGAAGGTTGGTAGGTATTATTACTATTTAGGCTCTGCTGACGATGGTTCGGTAAAGACTGGTTGGCATAACATAGGTGGGTCATGGTATTACTTCCAGATTAACGGGGTAATGTCATATGGAATGGTAGATGTAGGATCTTCAGTATACTACTTCGGTTCTTCCGGCGATGGAGCTATGAAAACTGGCTGGCAGGTAATATATGACCTTTACTACTACTTTGGTGGCGCTAATGACGGAGCTATGAAGACAGGCTGGCAGCAGATAGGTGGTTCCTGGTATTGTTTCGATAGTACGGGATATATGTATTCTGGTAGACAGTCTATAAGCGGTAAGAATTACTACCTTGGTTCGGCGAGTGATGGCTCGATGAAGACAGGTTGGCAGAAGGTCGATAATGACTGGATGTGCTTAAATGGTGCAGGAGATGGCTCTGCGAAGACAGGCTGGAATTCAATCGGCGGATATTGGTACTACTTCGATAGTTATGGCATCATGAAGACAGGCTTGCAGACTATAGCGGGAAGCCTATACTATCTCGGTGGCTCTAATGACGGCTCGATGAAGACAGGCTGGCAGAAAGTCAATGGCAATTGGTACTATTTAAATGGATCTGGTGCTGCACTTACAGGCTGGCAGCAGATTGGTGGCTCCTGGTACTACTTTGAAAATGACCATGTTCTCGTAAGTGATACGGTTAAACAGATAGCTGGAAGCACTTACGTGTTCAATGCAGATGGCGTCATGATGACGAAGTCATTCTATTTTAAAGGCAAGAAGTACCTTACAGATGCATCTGGCGCAGTTATAGGTGAGGGGTCAAATGCCAACGTTATCGAATACGGCAAGAAGTTCCTCGGAGAGAATGGAAATAGATTCAACGATTGGTACTATAATGGAAACACTGCTTATCGTACATGGTCTTGGTGCAACACCTTTGTGTCGTATGTAATGTATCAATGCGGAGTTAACTTTAAGAAGAATGCTTATGTGCCTTACTCAGAGGAGTGGATGCATAACAACTACAAGTGGGTTGACTTCAAGGATGCAAAAGCTGGTGATGTAATCGTTTTCTGCTGGACAGGAGAGGGAAATAACAGTGGACGCGGAAATAGAGATCACATTGGCTTCCTCATTTCTAGAAATGCAGATGGTACATTCACAACACTTGAGGGAAATACGAATAACGGCGTTGTTGCAATTAGGACCAGGCGTTCAAAGAATATCAGAAATATCTTTAGCCCAAGATAATGCTTATATCAAAAACATCAATGCAGCGAGTCGGGTAACGGCAAGCTTATAGCGAACATAAATACTAGGCAGAAGCAATATGTGCAGCCTAGTATTTTTTGTGCATTGGAAACGAAGCGAGGTAAACGGCGTCTTAAATTGTGTTCATTAAATACAAATATTGCATGTTCATGAAAATAGTGATATTGTATATATCGAACAAAGTAAGTTATTATAAAATTAATTCATGATAAGTAATGGGACGCGATATGAATACTAAACTATCTATTATTGAACTAGATGTTCTAAAGACCTTGAATAGTCAGGAGGGTGCGACTCAGAGAGAAATAGCCGAGATGAACGGCGCATCGCTCGGCAGTGTGAACGGTGCGATTGTTAAGCTCAGAGAGCTCGGGTATATAAGTGCTGAGAATACACTTACAGACGAGGCGAAGGAACTGCTTAAGGGGACTAAGCCGCAAAATGCGGTTATATTAGCGGCTGGATTTGGCATGAGAATGGTTCCGATTAACACCGTCTATCCGAAAGCCATGCTAAAGGTTCATGGGGAAGTTCTGATAGAACGTTTAATAAGGCAACTGCATGAGGCTGGAATCACCAAGATTGATGTCGTGGTTGGATTCATGAAAGAGAGCTTCGAATATCTCATAGATGAGTATGGTGTAAACCTGATTACTAACAGAGATTATGCAAGCAAGGAAAACCTCCACTCGCTTAAGCTTGCAAGCGCTCAGCTCGGCAATACATATGTGATTCCGTCAGATATCTGGTTTAGAGAGAACCCATTTGCAGAGTGCGAACCATACTCATGGTATATGGTAGCTGAGAGTAAGAATGCGCATAGCAGGGTTAAGCTGAACAGAAATAAAGAGCTCATAGACATCGGGAATTCTACGAATAAGAAGCTCAAGATGATGGGGGTTGCATATATAAGCAATATAGATGCAGATGAGGTGAGAATAAGGATTGCGAAATTTAGTGATCAAGATGATTGTTACTGGGAAGATGCGCTATACACAGAATCGAGACCTCGCAAGATGATGCTGCTTGCCAAGAAAGTACCCGAAAATTTCGCTGTGGGAATCAATACGTATGACCAACTCTGCACTTTCGACTCTGGTTCGGAGAGCCTTCAGTCTGACGCAATAGATATACTAGCTAAAGTGTTTGACGTCGACACTAGTGAAATTACGAACATAGAGGTGCTTAAGAAAGGGATGACAAATAGATCATTCCTGTTCAGGTGTAAGGGCGAAAAGTATATCATGAGAATCCCTGGAGAAGGCACCGAACGGCTAATCAATAGGGAACACGAATACCAGGTATATGAAGCTATAAAAGATAAGGGGATTAGCGATGATATCATCTACTTCGATGTAAAAAATGGGTATAAAGTGACGAAATTCCTCGAAAATACGCGAAATTGCGACCCAGAAGATTGGGAAGAAGTCGCAAAGTGTATGAAAGTTCTAAGGAAGTTCCATAGTTTGGACTTAAAAGTTGAGCACGACTTCGATATATTTGGTGAAATCGAATTATATGAAAAGCTTTGGGGTGAAAATAAATCGATCTACAGAGATTATACGAAGACAAAACAGAAGATCTATAAACTCAAGCAATTTGTTGATTCGTTAAATCCTCATAGGTGCCTAGCGCATATCGATGCGGTTCCAGATAACTTCTTGTTCTGTAATCATGGAGGCGGAAAGGATGACATTCGAATTATCGACTGGGAATATGCTGGAATGCAGGATCCTCACGTAGATTTGGCGATGTTTTCTTTATACAGCATGTATTCGAAGGATGAAATTGACAAATTAAATAATATCTACTTTGATGGGGCATGCAATAACGAGAATAGAGCGAAGATATATGCATATATCTCAATTTGTGGGCTACTATGGTCAAATTGGTGTGAGTATAAGAGACAGCTTGGAGTAGAATTCGGGGAATATTCCCTAAAACAATATAGATATGCCAAGGAATACTACAAATACGCATCAGAATTGATAGAATCTCTGTAATTTTTACAGTATAAAGAAAGGAAAATGCCGATATGAATGATAAAAAAAGCGTTCCAGCTACACGCAAGCAAATTGATTGGGTGATCACACTAGTGCCACTAGCGATAATATGTTGTATGAGTGTGCTTTTCTTTGCTTTTCCAAACAAATCTAAATCCGTGCTGACGAGCATTCGATATGTCCTCGGAGATAGATTTGGGTCATACTATTTAATCATCGGAGTTCTAATACTCTCAATTTCTATTTACATGGCATTTTCGAAATATGGGGATATCGTCCTAGGTGGGCAGGATGAAAAACCAAAATACAGTTTCTTCACCTGGGGTGCTATGATGTTCACATGCGGACTTGCTGCAGACATACTGTTTTATTCATTTGCCGAATGGGTGCTCTATGCAACAGATCCACATGTAAAAAGTCTTGGCTCAATTCAGGAGTGGGCGGGGGTATTTCCGCTGTTTCACTGGAGCCTCATACCATGGGCGTTTTACCTTGTGCTAGCGGTTTCCTTTGGTTTCATGCTTCATGTTAGAAACAGAGATAAGCAGAAATTCTCAGAGGCCTGCAGACCTGTGCTAGGCAAACACACGGATGGAATTCTAGGCAGGCTTATAGACCTACTTGCGGTATTTGCACTGCTTGCCGGAACAGCTACAACATTCAGCGTTGCCACACCGCTTATGGCTAGCATTATTAAAATCGTATTCCACGTAGAGCTTAGCCGCATCACGCTTTCAATAATAATTCTGCTGATAACATGTGCGATTTACACATACTCGCTTTTGCATGGTTTCAAGGGCATCAGCATCCTTGCAAAAATATGCATTTACCTGTTCTTTGGACTACTCGCTTACGTGCTATTCGTCGGGGGTAAGACAGGATATATTATCGATACTGGTATAGAGTCCATAGGCAGAATGCTTCAGCACTTTATCGAGTTATCTACATTTACGGACCCAGAGAGAAAGACGCTATTCCCGCAGAATTACACAATTTATTACTGGGCATACTGGATGGTTTGGTGTGTCGCAGCTCCATTCTTCATAGGCACGATTTCACGTGGTAGAACCGTAAGACAGACCATCGTTGGAGGATATGGATTTGGAGCAGGTTCGACGATTATAAGCTTTATAATTCTTGGGAATTACTCGCTTGGCAAAGAGCTAGTCGACGGCATTCCTCTAATAAAATCGTACACAGAGAACGGTGATATGTATGGACTCATTATTAATATCGTGAGGACACTTCCTTGCTCGACGATGGTTCTGATTGTACTGATACTGACAATGGTTGCATTCTATGCGACTTCGTTCGATTCCATCGCTTACATCGCTTCCTGCTATAGCTACAGGAGGCTCAAGGATGGAGAGGCTCCAAACCGAATGATTCAGCTGATGTGGTGCTTGTTATTGATTGTCCTACCAATTGCGCTGCTTTTCTCTGAAAGCTCTATGAGCAATATTCAGTCGGTCAGCATAATTGCGGCCTTTCCTATCGCGGCGGTGATTACGCTTATCGCTGTTAGCTTCCTAAAGGATGCGGGGGAATTCATGAAAGGCTTAAGAGGATACACTCCTAGAGGCCGTACACAAGAAGAAGCTGAGGGAAGTGCGAGACATGAGGATTCAGAAAATGATTAAGGTAGATAATGCGGTTATACTAGCTGCAGGTGCATCTAGCAGATTCGCACCTCTTTCATATGAGAGACATAAAGCTCTAATCGAAGTTAAGGGTGAGGTGCTAATCGAGCGACAGATAAGGCAGCTTAGAGAGGCTGGAGTCAAAGATATATATGTAGTTACTGGTTACAAAAGTGAACAGTTCTCATACCTTGTAGAGAAATTTGGTGTGAAGCTTGTGCACAATAGCGAGTATGCGACTCGCAACAACCACTCGAGTATTCACGTGGTTAGAGATGTGCTCAGCAATTCTTATATATGTTCTGCAGACAACTATTTTGCAGAAAATCCGTTTAATGATGCAGAAGAGGGCGCATTTTACAGTGGGATATATGCAGATGGTTATACGAAAGAATGGTGCATGGAAACCAATCAAGATGGCTACATAACTGAAGTCAAGATTGGTGGAAATGACGCGTGGTACATGCTAGGTCATGTGTTCTGGGATGAAAAATTCAGCAAGCGCTTCACAGAAATTCTTGAGCAGAGCTACAATGCTCCGGATATTGTCGATAAACTCTGGGAAGACATATATATCGAACACATACAAGAGCTTAAGATGAAATTAAAAAAATATGATGCTGATTATATTTTTGAATTCGATACTCTTGATGAACTTCGGGAGTTTGATGAATCGTATGTTAGAGATACGCGCTCGTCTATCCTCAAAGATATAGCAGAGAGTCTTGGCGTAAATGAAGCTGAACTTAAGGATTTTCAAGCAGTTAAGGCTGTAGATAATCGTGCTACAGGCTTTAAGTTCGTGTGCAAAGGCAAAGGATACACTTACGAATACGGTTCAGATAAATTTATATAGATAACTTGCTTATTGATGGCAAGTGTGGAATTAATGTGAAATAATTTAAAAATAAGGGTTGTTTATCACAATTTGCTAGCTTTTTATAGGTCATGCGTTTTGACTAATTCGCTCATAATAGGTATAATATTATGATAAATTTCGCGTGGTATGCGAAAAATTAGAGACTAATATACATGATGACTTCAAAGAAAGCAGGCATGATTATGGATATTAACAGCAAACTGAATTTTGATAAAGCATCTCTGATTAAGACATGCTTACTTATAATCTGCGATTTAATGGCGATCGAGGTTGCCTCGTTTCTAGCGCTCTTTATAAGATTTGATTTCTCGCTTGATGAGCCTATGGGCTCGTACTGGGAGATGTTTAAGGGTCATCAGTTTATCGTGATGGTCCTAGGAATTGTCATATTCACAGTTTGCCACATGTACTCAAGCCTTTGGTCGTATGTAGGCATACGAGATATGCTTAATGTGCTCGTAGCCACAGTCCTGTATACGCTAATGGTCACAACTATATTCGCTTTCTTTGAACAGCAGAACTACGGGATGCCGAGAAGCTTTTATTTGCTTTCCGGTGGATTTTTATTTGCGATAACTTTTTTCGTCAGATTCATTGCTAGGGCAGCGAGAGAGCTTAAGGGCTTTGGAAATAGCCGTGGACAGGCAAAGAGGGCGATGATTATAGGTGCAGGTGCTGCAGGAGCAGGGCTTATAAAGGAGATAAAGGCAAATCCGAGCCTCAGAAAGAAAATAATCTGCCTTGTTGATGATGACGAGTCCAAGATTGGTAAGAGAATGAATGGTGTTCGTATCGCTGGTACTACGAAGGACATCGAGGCACTTGCCCAGAGGTATTCAATCAACCAGATTCTCCTTGCGATGCCGTCCGCATCTGGTGAAGAGAAAAAGAGAATTCTAGATATATGCAAGCAGACGGGCTGTGAGATGATGATCGTTCCGGGGATATATCAGATTATTCGCGGAGATGTTAGCGTATCGCAGTTAAAGCATGTGGATGTAAATGATTTGCTTGGTAGAGATCCTATCGAAGTCGATATCGATGGAATCATGGAGTATGTGTCTGACAAAGTCGTTATGGTCACAGGCGCAGGTGGATCGATAGGAAGCGAGCTCTGCCGCCAGATTGCTAGTCACAATCCTAAGCAGTTAGTCATGCTGGATATCTATGAAAATACAACGTATGAGATACAGAATGAGCTTAAGAGAGAATTTCCTGAGCTCAATCTTGTTGTGCTTATAGCGTCTGTAAGGAACACGAAGAGAATTGACAAAATCTTTGAGATGTATAGACCTGAAATCGTATATCACGCAGCTGCACATAAGCATGTACCGCTCATGGAAGCCAGCCCTAATGAGGCGATTAAGAACAACGTACTAGGTACATGGAAGCTCGTTCAGGCGTCGGATAAGTGGAATGTTAAAAAGTTCGTGCTCATCTCTACAGATAAAGCAGTAAACCCAACTAATATCATGGGAGCATCTAAGAGACTGTGTGAGATGATCATTCAGACTTATAACAACAGGTCCCAAACGGAGTTCGTAGCAGTTAGATTTGGAAATGTACTTGGAAGTCATGGAAGTGTTATTCCATTATTTAGAAGACAAATCGCAGAAGGCGGACCGGTTACAGTTACACACCCAGATATCATCAGATACTTTATGACGATTCCAGAAGCTGTTTCGCTAGTGCTCCAAGCAGGGGCTTTTGCGAAGGGTGGAGAGATTTTTGTGCTGGATATGGGAAAACCTGTCAAGATTGATGACCTCGCAAGGAACCTCATTCTGCTGTCAGGGCTTAAGCCAGGAATCGATATCGAGATTAAGTATGTAGGATTAAGACCTGGAGAAAAGCTATTCGAAGAACTTTTAATGGATGAAGAGGGACTTCAGGATACAGCAAATAAGATGATCCACATTGGACATCCGATTAATATCGATGAAGAGAAATTTATCGAGGAGCTTAACGAGCTTAAGGACTATGTAGAGGGCGAGCCTGATGATATCAAGCGGTATATCAAAAACATAGTCCCAACATACACACCAAAAAACTAAGGTGTATAATTACATGATTGTAAAAAATGCTAGGAGGCATATCACACATGAAAGTACCATTTTCACCACCGGATATTTCAGAACTAGAGATTAATAGAGTTGTAGAAGTCCTAAAATCTGGATGGATTACTACTGGTCCAGAGGTTAAGGAATTCGAGAGAAGAATTGCAGAATATATCGGCGTTGATAAAGCCGTTGCCCTTTCATCGGCTACCGCATCACTAGAAGCAGCACTTCACATTCTGGGAATCGGTGAAGGCGATGAGGTTATCGTGCCTGCATACACATATACAGCATCTGCTAGCCCTGTAGTACACAAAGGGGCGAAGCTTGTGATTATCGATTCTGCGCCTGAAACCTTTGAGATGGACTACGATAAGGTCGCTGAAGCTATCAATGAGAATACTAAGGCCGTTATTCCAGTTGACCTCGGAGGAATGATATGCGACTACGACAGAATATTTGAAATCGTTGAGTCGAAGAAAGACTTATTTAAGCCTGCGAATAAACTCCAAGCTGCAATTGGTAGAGTAGCTGTAATTTCTGACGGAGCACATGCCTTTGGGTCTGTGAAGAATGGTGTTAAGGCCGGAGCGATTGCTGATTTTACGTCGTTTTCTTTCCATGCGGTTAAGAACCTTACCACTGCAGAAGGCGGTGCGCTCGCATGGAGAAACATCGATGGGGTAGATAATGATGAGCTTTATCATGAACTACAGCTTTATTCACTACACGGACAGTCTAAGGATGCGCTATCCAAGAACAAGGCGGGGGCATGGGAGTACGATGTCGTATATCCTGCGTATAAATGCAACATGACAAATATTAATGCGGCTATCGGAATTGCTCAGCTTGAAAGATATGAAGGGCTACTTGCGAGACGTAGGGTGCTCAATGAGAGATATGAGGCTGCACTTGAGAAGCTAGGAATTAAGGTTATGCACCATTATACAGACGAGATGACTTCTACAGGACATCTATACTTGGTAAGGATTCCAGGTGCTTCTGTAGATGACAGAAATGCGGTGATTCAGGAGATGGCGGAGCGTGAGATTGCATGTAATGTCCACTATAAGCCACTACCGATGATGACTGCATATAAGAATCTTGGATTTGATATTGCGGATTATCCAAATGCTTATCATCAGTATGAGAATCTAATTTCGTTACCGATATTCTCAACGATGACCGATGAGCAGAATGAATATGTTATTGAGAATTTTGTTGATATCCTTAAGAAGAGAGGGTTAATTAAGTAGATGGTTTTGTGCAAGTGGGATGACTTACCGGAGCATATGAGATGCGATGAAGTAAAGGAATATTACGACATCCTAAGCTCAAGAAAAGGCTCGCTTATAGCAAAAAGATTATTTGATTTCGTAGTTTCATTGCTGATGACCATCGTAATATCACCTATACTTCTAATCTTGATTATCTTGATTAAAGTAGATGATCCAGGACCAGCTTTTTTCAGGCAGGTAAGAGTAACGACTAACGGCAGAGAGTTCAGAATTTTCAAGTTCAGAACGATGGTTATAAACGCTGAGAAGCTTGGCGCACAGGTAACGCAGGAAAATGATCCCAGGGTTACCAAGATAGGGCATAAGCTTAGAAAGTACAGGCTTGATGAGCTTCCGCAGCTTCTCAATGTTATCACTGGCGACATGTCATTTGTTGGCACCAGACCAGAGGTTCCGAGGTATGTGGCATGCTACTCGAAAGAGATGCTCGCAACACTTCTGCTTCCGGCAGGTGTGACATCAGAAGCTAGCATAACATACAAGGATGAGAACGAACTGATCGGAAGTGCGAAAAACCCTGACGAGGTGTACGTAGATAAAGTTTTGCCAGAAAAGATGAAATATAATCTTGATGCACTTAGAAATTTTAGCTTTCTCGGTGAAATCAAGACTATGCTGAAGACGGTCGGTGCCGTTATAAAGTAAGCTGTACGGATATACATTACAATCACTGCTACTTAAATGAGCGTATTGGAGGATAGTTTGAAGATATTACTGATTAACCACTATGCCGGTTCGCCGGAGATGGGAATGGAGTTCAGGCCATATTATCTATCTCGAGAGTGGATCAAGCAGGGTCATGAAGTCACGATAATAGCTGGTGGGTATTCGCATCTAAGAAAGTTAAACCCTCAGATTTCGAAAAATTTCGAAGAGAGGATGATTGACGGAATTCGCTATGTATGGATTAAGACGGCTTCATACACTCGCAATGGATTGGCGCGCGCATTCAGCATGTTCGAGTTCAGTAGAAAGCTATTTTCAAATGCAGAGTATATTTCAGAACGATACCAACCAGATGCGGTAATCGCATCTTCGACTTATCCGCTAGATACATATGGCGCAGATAAGATTGCAAAGCTTTCCGGAGCAAAGTACATTCACGAGGTTCACGATATGTGGCCTTCTACACTATACGAGCTAGGTGGAATGTCGAAGAGTAATCCGTTTGTGAAGCTTATGCAGCGTGCGGAGGACTTTGCATACAGTCACTGTGACCAGGTTGTTTCGCTACTTGACCACTCTAAAGATTACATGGTTCAGCATGGTCTCGCTGAAGAGAAATTTAACTGCATATCCAATGGTGTAATCAAGGAAGAGTGGGAAAACCCTGCGCCGATACCTGAAGAGCACAATGAGATACTTAACAAGATGAAGGCCGAAGGCAAGTTCATAGTGGGATATTTTGGCGGGCATTCCATATCCAATAACCTAGATATGCTTCTCGCTGTTGCAAAGAAAATCACTGACAGAGATGTATGTTTCGTGCTGGTTGGCGATGGCAGCTACAAGGATAGGCTGATACAGTCTGCAAAGGAGCAGTCTATAAATAATGTAGTTTTTCTTCCTGCAATCGACAAGGGTGCGATTCCTAATCTCATCAGTTATTTCGATATAGTTACTATTTTTGCAGCAAATACCAAGCTATATAGATTTGGAATATGCATGAACAAGATGTTCGATGCTATGATGGGTGGAAAGCCACTGCTCATGTCTGTGACTACGCCAGAGACTCTAGTTGAGAAAGCAGAGGCGGGTATTGTTACAAAGGCGGGAGATGTAGAGAGCTATATCGAAGCGATTGAGGAACTCAAGAGCCTACCGGCTGAGGAACTTAAGAATATGGGAATGCGTGGACACAATTTAGTTACGAATGAGTACACGTATGACAGACTGGCAAATAAATTCGTAGAAGTGATGGAGAAGAAGGGTAAGAGAGTTCTTCTCATTAATCACTACGCAGGATCTCCTGAGATGGGAATGGAGTTCAGACCGTACTATATATCGAGAGAACTCGTCAAGAAAGGGCATGATGTAACGATCATTGCAGGTAGTTTCTCACATCTAAGAAAGACAAATCCAGACATAGCCGAGGATTTTACGGAGCAAGAGATCGACGGCATTCGCTATGTGTGGGTTAAGACTGGTGAATATGATAGCAACGGAGTTGCTAGGGCGCTCAGCATGTACCAGTTTTGTAAGGCGCTAAGTGCTAATAAAAAGAAAATCGTAGAGCGTTACAAGCCCGATGTCGTGATCTCGTCGTCGACTTATCCGCTCGATTCTTATCCGGCATACCGCATTGCAAAACTCGCTGGAGCAAAGTATATCCATGAAGTTCATGATATGTGGCCACTTACACTATATGAAGCTGGTGGGATGAGTAAGAAAAATCCGTTCGTAATAGCTATGCAGTTTGCGGAAAATCATGCATACAAGAAATCAGATGTCGTGGTTTCGCTGTTACCGCATGCGAAGGACTACATGATTGAGCATGGTATGAAGCCTGATCACTTCAGGTACATACCCAACGGAGTTGTGATAAATGAGTGGGATGCATCGAAGGAGCTTCCTGATGAGCATAGAGAAGCATTCAAGAGATTGAAGGCTGAAGGCAAGTTCGTTATCGGATATTTTGGAAGCCATGAGCTTTCGTATGGATTACACAACTTGCTAGATGTTACAAAGCAGCTTCGTGACGAGAATATTCACCTCGTTATGGTCGGTAAGGGCAAGCTCAAGGATGAACTCATCAGCTATGCGAAGAAGAACGATATTGCCAATGTAACATTCCTTCCGCCGGTCGAGAAGGGGACGATTCCTGCGGTAATCGATAACTTCGATGCGATATTTATAGGTACGATTGAGTCTCCACTTTATAGATTCGGAATATGCATGAACAAGATGTTCGATTCCATGATGGCGGCTAAGCCAATTGTAATGGCGATAACGACGCCATCCACACCTGTGAGCGAATCGGGGTGTGGAATCATCACTAAATCATGCGATAATGACGCTATAAAGGCGGCAATCAGGAAGATTCAGGCTATGAGCGAGGAAGAGCGAAGCCAGATGGGAATGCTTGGACGTGAGGCTGTGCTTAGCAAGTACACATATGAAAATATTGCAAGTGAATTTGAAAAGGTGTTTAATTAGAAGAGGTATGACGCGATGAAGATAGTGACTGTAATTGGCGCTAGACCACAATTTATAAAGGCTGCAGCAGTTTCTCGCAAGCTAGAGCAGGTGTGCGAAGAGGTAATCGTTCACACAGGTCAACATTATGATGCGAACATGTCTGAGCTTTTCTTCGAGGAGCTCCACATCCCAAAGCCAAAGTACAACCTTGGCGTTGGGTCTGGTTCACACGCAAGACAGACCGCAGAGATGCTTGTTGGAATAGAGGATATTCTGATCAAGGAGAATCCTGACTATCTGATGGTATATGGCGATACGAACTCTACTATCGCGGGAGCACTTGCAGCTTCTAAGATTCATATTCCTGTAATACACGTAGAGGCGGGGCTTAGGTCTTTTAACATGGCTATGCCAGAAGAACAGAATAGAATCCTCACAGATCACATTTCGAGCCTGCTCTTCTGCTCGACAGATGCTTCAATTGAAAATCTGGAAAACGAGGGAATAACGAAGGGCGTTCACAGAATCGGAGACGTAATGTGTGATGCGGTTCTATACTACTCTCAGGAAATAGATAAGAAAGAACGCAGCCAGTACTTCAAAGATCTTCACTACATATTCGGTGAGCGTGGAGAGCTGAACAAGTGGTATCTATCTACAGTTCATAGAGCTGAGAATACCGATACTCCTGAGAAGGTTCGCACTATCCTGAGGGCATTCGAAAAATTCGATGCGCCAGTGATTCTCCCTGCACATCCTAGAACTAGAAAGATGATTGAGCAGATTAACGAGGAGGAGCACTTAAAGAACACTGTATGTGTAGAGCCTATCGGTTACCTTGAAATGCTGTATTTTACAAAGAATGCGGTTAAGGTAGTGACTGATTCCGGTGGACTGCAGAAGGAAGCATACATATTAGATACACCTTGTGTAACGCTGCGCGAACAAACGGAATGGGTGGAGACACTGAATGGAAACCATAATGTGCTCGCGCATATCGATGAAGATGACATACTTGATAAAGTTAACAATACCGTTATTTCAGAGGAAAAAGAAAACTACTATGGTGCGGGGGATGCCGCAGACAAGCTAGTTAAAACAATTATTTCGGGGGAATAAAATGTCAGATTACTTTGTACATGAGAGCAGCTACGTAGATGATAACGTAGAGATTGGAAAGGGAACTAAGATTTGGCACTTCTGCCACATACAGCCTGGAGCTAAAATAGGCGAAAATTGCTCGCTCGGACAGAATGTAAATGTTGCGAATAACGTGCAGATTGGCGACAGAGTAAAGATTCAGAATAACGTATCAGTTTACGAAGGCGTTACACTCGAAGACGGAGTATTTTGTGGACCGTCATGCGTATTTACCAACGATCTCACTCCTAGAGCTCGTTACCCAAAGGGCTCGGAAAACTACGGTAAGACGCTCGTCAAAGAGGGAGCATCTATTGGTGCAAATGCGACAATTGTGTGCGGACACACCGTTGGTAAGTGTGCAATGGTAGCAGCAGGTGCTGTTGTAACGAAGGATGTTCCAGACTACACGCTAGTGGTTGGAGTTCCAGCAGTTCCAGCAGCTAAGCTCGACGAATTTGGCAATATTATAGAATGGTTCAACAGATAACTCGGTCAGAAAAGGGGAATAATATGAATATGAAGGAACGTTTACTCGAGAAAATCGCAAAGCGTGACATCACTGTGGGTGTTGTAGGACTAGGATATGTAGGACTTCCGCTCGCTGTTGAAAAGGCTAAGGCTGGCTTCAAGACCATCGGCTTTGATGTACAGGAAGAAAAAGTTAAGATGGTAAATGAAGGTCATAACTACATCGGTGATGTTGTAAATGAGGATCTCAAGGAGCTAGTTGAGAGCGGCATGATGAAGGCTACGTCGGACTTTTCTTTCGTAAAGGATGTGGATTTCATCGCTATTTGCGTACCTACTCCTCTTGATAAGCATCAGGAGCCGGATATCAGTTATGTCAAGTCATCGACAGAAGCTATCTCAAAGCACCTATCTCGCGACACAATGGTAGTTCTCGAGTCAACTACTTATCCAGGAACTACTGAAGAGCTTCTGCTTCCTATCCTCGAAGAGGGTTCAGGTTTAAAGTGCGGAGAAGATTTCTATCTGGGATTCTCTCCAGAGCGAGTTGATCCGGGCAATCTGATATACAAGACCAAGAACACACCAAAGGTTGTTGGTGCCGTAGGTAAGGATGCGACAGAAGTAATTTCTGCGATGTATAGAGAGGTTCTCGAAGGCGAGATATATGAGGTGTCTTCACCGGCAATCGCTGAGATGGAGAAGATACTGGAAAATACATACAGAAACATCAATATCGGTCTCGTAAACGAACTTGCGATTCTGTGCAACAAGATGGGCATCTCTCTATGGGAGGTAATCGATGCTGCAAAGACCAAGCCATACGGATTCCAAGCATTCTATCCAGGACCAGGACTCGGTGGCCACTGTATTCCTCTGGATCCATATTATCTCACATGGAAGGCTAGAGAGTTTGGTTTCCACACATCGATGATTGAAAATTCAATGATAATCAATGACAAGATGCCTGAGTACACAGTGGATAGAGCGGCATCTGTTCTAAATGAACATAAGAAAGCGCTCAATGGATCCAAGGTTCTCGTGCTCGGAGTTGCGTATAAGAACAACATCGACGATTACAGAGAGAGTCCTGCGCTAAATGTTATCGATATTCTCAAGGAGAGAGGCGCAGTTACAGACTTCTATGATCCATGGATTCCAAAGTATAAGAGAAATGGAGAGTGGCATGAGGGTATCAGCGAGATAAATGCTGACATTATCAAGGGATATGACCTCATACTAGTCGCAACTGCACACGATGCATACGACTATGAGATGATTAGAAAGAATGCAGTGGCAATTTTTGATACTCGCAACGCATTCAAGGACGTAGAAGAAAGAGATAATATCTCCCTTCTATAAGCTTGATACAATACAGATAATTAAGTGCTAAAATTCCGGAGGATATTTAAATGAAATATGCATTGATTGGATGCGGTAGAATCGCAACAAATCACGTGACTGCTGCAGTAAATAATAATCTAGAAATAGTTGCGGTATGCGACGTAGTGCCAGAAAAGATGGAAGCAATTCTAGAAAAGCACAATTTAGCAGACGACAAGTCGATAAAGAGATATACCGACTACAAGAAGATGCTCGAGGAGAATGACCTAGAGCTTGTGAGCATTGCAACAGAGAGTGGAAAGCATGCAGCTATCGCACTTGATGCAATCGATGCTGGAGTCAACGTGATTATCGAGAAGCCTATGGCTATGAATATGGTTGATGCAGAGGAGATTATAAAGAGAGCTGCGGAGAAGCACGTAAAGGTTTCAGCTTGTCACCAGAATAGATTTAACGTAGCTATTCAGGAAGTTAGAAAAGCTATTGAAGGAAATCGCTTCGGCAAGCTATCGCATGCATCCATCAATGTTCGTTGGAATAGAAACAAGGGATATTACGACCAGGCGCCTTGGAGAGGAACTTGGGAAGAAGACGGCGGCTGCCTCATGAATCAGTGCATCCATGGAATTGACCTTCTCAGATGGATGATGGGAGATGAGGTAGTTGAAGTTTATGGAGCAACTAGACAGCAATTCCATGATTATCTAGAGGCTGAAGACGTTGGAGTTGCCGTTGTTAAGTTTAAGAATGGCGCAATAGGAACCATCGAAGGAACCACCAATGTATATCCTCAGAACCTCGAAGAGACACTGTATCTATTCGGAGAGAACGGTACTGTAAAGATCGGTGGCAAATCTACCAACACGATTGACGTGTGGGATTTCAAAGATGAGACCGCTGAAGATCAGAAGAATAAAGGTCTTGAAGAAGAAACTAGCAACGTATACGGTAACGGACACACCAGCTTATTTGCCGATGTAATCGAAGCGATAAAGGAAGATAGGGCACCGTATGTAGACGGGGTCGCAGGAAGGAATGCACTCGAGATGGTTCTTGCAATTTACAAGAGCCAGAAGGAGGGAGCACCAGTTAGGCTTCCTTTAACAGACTTTGCAAGCACTGATATGCGAGGCGAATTCAAATAGAGCGGAGGAAGATAATGGAGTTTAGAGATTTAAAGAAGCAGTATGCTGCACTTAAAAATGACATAGATCACCAGATTGACGAAGTAATCGCCAGCAGTAGGTTTATCGGCGGTAGCAAAGTTTCCGAGCTTGAAGAGAAGCTGGCTGCATACGTTGGTGTAAAGCACTGTGTAACCTGTGGAAATGGAACAGATGCGCTAGAATTAGCGCTTATGGCATGGGGAATTGGGGAAGGTGACGCTGTATTCGTTCCCGACTTCACTTTTTTCTCATCTGGAGAAGTGGTTGCAATTTTAGGTGCGACGCCAGTTTTCGTCGATGTAGACGAGGATACTTTCAACATGGATGCCGCTTCGCTAGAAAAGGCAATTACAGGTGTAGTCGCTGATGGGAAGTTAAGACCGAGCGTGGTTATTCCCGTAGACTTATTTGGGCTCCCAGCTAATTTCCTTGAGATTAGAAAGGTTGCTGATAAGTACGGCCTTAAGATTCTTGAGGACGGAGCGCAAGGCTTTGGTGGTGAAATCAATAGACAGAAGGCATGCAGCTTCGGGGATATCTCGACAACTTCATTCTTTCCAGCAAAGCCACTAGGCTGCTACGGAGATGGTGGAGCAATATTTACAAATGATGATGAAGCTGCAGAGCTAATCAGATCTTACTGTGTACACGGTAAGGGTAAGATGAAGTATGACAACGTGCGCATCGGAATGAATTCCAGACTCGATTCTATTCAGGCAGGTATACTACTGCCTAAGTTAGCTGCATTTGCGGAGTATGAAGTAGCCGATGTTAACAGGGCAGCAGCTAAGTACACTGAACTTCTTAAGGGGATTGTTGCTACGCCAATTATCCCAGAAGGATTTTTGAGTAGCTGGGCACAGTACACGATTAGGCTTGAAAGTAGAGAGCAGAGAGATGCGCTACAGGCATGCCTCAAAGAGAGATCAATACCTTCAATGATTTACTATCCTAAGCAGATGCATAATCAGGAGGCATTTAGTGGCGAAAACGACTATGGCGTTGACTATTCTGTTACTAATAGGCTGTGCGATACAGTCCTGTCGCTGCCAATTCACCCATATATCTCCGATGATGATGTAAATGAGGTGGCATCGGTTATCAAGGAGTTTTTAGGCCAGTAAGTATGCGGGATAAGATTAAATTCATATATCAGAAGGGTCTAGTTCATATAATGGGCTCGGGACTTCTCAACAAGGTGTTTACATTTATCGGGAATGTATTTGTTGTAAGGTTCTTGACCAAGCGTGAGTACGGAATTTTCGGCTACGCTGATAATATAATGACCTTCTTCTTGATACTTAATGGAATGGGCATTATATATGGAATGCTTCAATTCTGTTCAGAACAGAGGCCTGAAGAGGAAAAAGAGGCCTACTATTGGTTTTCGCTCAAGTTCGGAATGGCATTTAACTTCGCAATTGCAATAGGCGTATTCATATGTGCGATGTTTGCACCATTAAAGGTAGCTGAGGCGAGACATGTGTTGATGATATATTCATTATACCCATTGACATACTATATATATCAATATTATTGCCTGCTGATGCGATGCAAGCGAGAGAATAAACGATATGCCCTGTTATCAAATCTCAATGCCTTTATTTATATGGCTGTTGAGATTGTCGGTGCGTATTACTTAAAAGCTAGTGGAATCATCATTGCTCTTTACCTTGCGACGATGATAACCTCGTTAGTTGGGATGAGGTTTTACTCGATTAGGACACTAAGAAATGCGAACTACCTCTCGAGGCATCAGAAGCTTGAGCTGATAAAATATTCAGCATATGTGTGTGCGAACACTATGATTTCGAACCTACTCATCCTGATGGATGTATTCCTCATAGGTTACATCATAGTTAGTCCTGAAAAAATCGCTATATACAAGGTTGCGGCTACAATACCTGAAGCGCTCATTGTAATACCTAATAGTGTAGTGATTTTCGTGTATCCGTATTTTGCAGAGCACAACATGGAATACGGATGGATTAAGCAGAACACCAAACGTCTAATTGGAATCACAGCCATTATGAATTTTATTATTGCGGGGATGCTATTTGTTCTAGCTCCGTGGATAATAAAATTATTGTGGGGTGCTAAGTATATGGGCGCCGTTGCAGTGTTCAGAATACTTTCGGTTAACTACTTCGTCTCGTCAACTCTTAGAGTTAACGTGAGCAACCTGCTTGCAAGTCTCAGGAAGGTGAAGCTTAACTTTTACATAAATATTGTTGCAGGTATAAGCAATATAGTTCTCGATGCTGTGCTGATTAAGTATATGGGCATTGATGGTGCTGCATGGGCCACACTGACAGTAGTTGTAATTACAACTGCAATGCTAATTCCTGCGCTTATACATAGCATACGTTGCCTAAAGAAAATTGATCCAATAAACAGTTAAATGACTGGTAATTATAAGGAATGGAGCTTAAACAAATGAGTTATGCAAGAAACTATCGAAAAAGCAAATTCAATACGTTTACTAAAATATGGTCTTTGCTTTATCTAATAGCACTGCTGGTGTTCGTATCATCTATGCTGGTGTTAGACGTAGTCCCTTCCAAGCTACTGCTTGGAGCATTTGTCGTACTTCTGATAATAAGTGCAGTATTCTTCGTGCAGCTATTCAGAGATAATATAAAAAGATCCAGAAAGGTTACAGCATTTATATTGAGCTTGATCTTAATGGTGGTTTACACTGTTGGAACGGCATATGCGGTTGCTACACATGAGTTTTTAGGGCAGGTTACTGCAAAGAAGAAGGCAGAGGATGCCGTAGATGTGACGAGCAAGCCATTCAACATTTACATTAGTGGAATGGATACAACTGGAAAGATTACAGAAGAAGCTCGTAGCGATGTTAATATGATTATTACGGTAAATCCTAAGACTCACAAGGTTCTCATGACTTCAATCCCAAGAGATTATCTTGTTGAACTACAAAATGGTGAGAAGGATAAGCTCACCCATACAGGCCTTATGGGTATAGATGAGACCACTTCGGATGTGGAAGATTTACTTGGTATTAAGATAAATTACTACGTAAAGGTTAACTACAATACGCTTAAGGATCTCGTAAATTCTATCGGAGGAATCACTATCAACTCTGATAAAGCGTTTATATCGTATATCGGGAAATACCGCTTTGTAGAGGGTGAGAATCAGCTTGATGGTGCTAAGGCACTAGCATATGCGAGAGAGAGACACGCATACAGCGATGGTGATAATCATCGAGTTCGTAATCAGCAGGAAGTTCTCAAGGCCATCGTGAAAAAGCTTACAGGATCGACGACACTGCTTACTAGATATAACAAAATTCTTAAGTATCTGGCCCCAACGATGGAGATGAACCTGACTAGAGCGGAAGTTAAGGCTCTTGTGAAGTTCCAGCTAGGAAAGAATCCGAAGTGGAAGTTTGAATCAAATTCATTAGAAGGATTCGATGCATTTTCGACTGTGTATTCGGCAGGAAATCAGCAGCTATATGTTATGAAGCCTGATGAAGAAAGCATTAAGAAGGCTCGTCAGAAGATTAAAGAGATCGAGCATCCAAAGTCGAAATCGAAATCAAAATCAAAGAACAAGAACAATAGCGATAACGATGTTGAGAGTGAGAGCAGCGAAGATGACAACCTATAATGTAGATGCATTTCCAGAGATAAAGGACGTTCAGAGAGTTGAGCTAGATATACTCATAAAAGTCGCAAGGCTTTGTGAAGAAAGAGGCTTTACGTATTTTATCGAGAGTGGAACAGCTCTTGGCGCCGTTAGACATGGAGGCTTTATACCTTGGGATGACGATATAGATATTGGCATGCCACGTCAGGACTACGAGAAATTTTTAGATATTGCGCAGGAGGAACTGGGGGATGAATACTTTGTGCAGACAAGGAAGACAGACCCTAATGCACCGTTCTCTTTCGCTAAGGTGAGGAAGAACGGAACGACATTCATAGAGTGGAATAAGCGCAACATCAAGATGCATCACGGCATTTACATAGATATATTTCCTTATGATGGACTTCCTATAGAAGGGCTCGATGAGCATATCGACAAATGCTTGAAGCTCAACAAATTGCAGTTTAAGAAATATATTCCGGATAGGGTAGGTATTCCGCAGAAAAGCTTAAAGTGGAAGCTCGGAGCTGCGGCGAGAAGGATGCAGTACTATCTTTTAAAGCTTTATCCGGAAAGCCTTCTTGAAGGAAAGATTGAAAAAGAGTACATGCGCTATGATACAAATCCGAATGAACACGGATTTTGCACTTGCTTCTCCTTTGTGGATAGAATCATTTTTCCAAATGAGCTATTGTTCCCGCCTCAGAAGATTAATTTTGAGGGAGAGGAATTCTATGCGCCAGCTAAACTCGTAGAATACTTAACACTGATGTACGGTGATTACAACCAGCTTCCACCTGTAGAGGATCGCGTGGGACATAGACCTGTGGAGGTTTCAGTGACAGAAGAGCTGTTTACTCGCTAACGTGAGTAGTTGCGAAAGGACTAGATTGTGCTAATTTTAATGTCATGGATTTTGAATATAGTAATCCTGATGTATGAGTGGAGGAAGAAATCGCTGGGGATGGTTCTCTGGGCGATGCTTTTTGTGGTATTCACAGTTCCTAACACAGCGCATGCATATTCAGGAGACTATTCCGACATAACAATTGCCAATGCTACCATGTTAGCGGTGCTATTTATGGCACTGTATATGTTTACGAGATTCTTCTATTTTACAAAGTTTAATGCGAAGAAACTTGAGATGGAGGTCTCGGATTTCGAGGAGACCCCAGAGGTCCTTTTCAGGATGATTTTCTGTGTATACTTGATTTGCTTCGTAATAGTGGCTGGAGGGTTTTACGGCAGAGGTTATTCTCTTTTTAACTCAACATGGACTCAGACGCTAAATATGGCACAGACACCTATAGAGATTTTGGCTGGAAAGATCATGGTTGCCTTCTCAGGAATCGGATTTGCTTGCCTATGCAAGAAAAAGCGCCTGTGTTTCTTGATTGCATTTGCGATTTATTTATTCTGCGCACTTTATTCAAAATCTAGGTATAATCTTCTTGGCTTCATAACTCCTTTCATCATCTACTTTCTTTTTAATAAAAATAAAAAGAAGGTTGCAGTAGGAGTATCGGCAGGAATAGTTCTTGTGTTTGCTGTGTTCGTATTCCAGCAGATTCGTTGGTTAGGAGATATATCTTTACTCCCTAAGGTCGGAATCGGAGAAATCTTTAAGAGATCTATCGACTATATGAGAAAGGGCGGAGGAGAGCTAGGACTTATCAAGGCATACTACTACTTTGTGGAGCATAATAATAACTTCCCAAAATTCGGTATGGGGCTAGGATACATGAGACTTGCATTGCTATTTGTTCCAGCGGCCATCGCCAAATTTAAGCCGAGGGACTTTGCTATAGATATGTACAAAGAGTGGATGCACGTCGATAATCCTCGGGGGACAATGCATCCAACACTTTTCGGTGATGTGTTCGCTAATTTTGGATTCATGTGTTTCTTGTTGGGGATTGTATATGGAATCCTAGTGTCATTCGTAGATGAGTTTATCAAGGCTACGAAGGATCCAACTATGCGATGCATGAAAGCAAGTATGGTCTGCACGCTGTTTATTCTTATTGGAAGAGGCGCGACATACAACGCTATATTTAACTATATTATTGGATCACTAGTACTGGATATCATATACGTGGTTTATAAAATTTGGAGGAGAGCAAGTGAAGATACTCTTTATCAGTGCAGCTAATAAAAACTTTGACGGCAGGACGAGGGCGTTACTCGATGTCCTAAATTCATTTGCTGACGTCGTAGACATAACCACAACCCAAGAAAGTGACTTTGTGAATAACAGCTCGTATTACGTAAACTACAAGTCATATAAGGAATTTATTCGTAAGGCAGTAGAAATCGGCAAGGAGCATAGGGACGTGGACTTTATCTTTGCTGACAACAGGAAAGCAACTGTTCCGGCGCTCAAGCTAAATAAGCTTCTTAAGCCCAAAGCTGTGATTTACGATGCCAGAGAACTATATCTGCAGAGAGAAACTCACGGCTTTGCTAGTAAGGTAGGCTGCTTTTTCGAGTCGAGGATGATTGCGAAAGCCGCACTGACAATCTGTGCAAATGAAGAGCGAAAGCAGGTTATGGAGAAGGAGTACGGCAAGATTGGAGCAATACTCGTGTTTGAAAACTTCCGAAAGTTATCATATTCTAAGGAGTTTTCAGAGGAAGTAATGAAGCTGAAATTCGACTATCTGAACGGAGATGATTCATTTAAAATCGTTTCAACAGCTGGCTGCGAGATAGAAAGAGGCACAAAGGAACTTATCGAAGCAGCAGCGAAACTGAACTTCAATAACACATTGTACCTAGTTGGCTGCAAGGAAAATGCTGAGAAGCAGGAGATTGAAGCATTCATCGAAGAGAATAAAATCAAAAATGTTAAGCTGGTTCCTAGGCTTAACCAAGATGAACTTAAATACTTCGTCTCTAAGTGTGATGTAGGAATCGCAATGTATCACAAGAAGAATTCAAACAATCTCTACTGTTCGTCGGGGAAAATCTATGAATACGCATATGAAGGGATTGCTGTTGCAACGACTGATAATCCGCCGATGAAGAGAGTTTTGGACGAGTACGGAATCGGAGCATATGATAGCGATATTGGCAAAGCGCTGGTGAGTGTTCACGATAATATGAACGATATCAAGAAGAATATAGAAACATTTGTCGGAGATAGAGTAGTCGAGAAGAAGCAGGAAGAATTTGCATCTGATTTAAGAAAGTGTATGGAGGACTTACAAGATGGGAAATAGCTTTGAGAAGAGGATTATCGAGCTAGCTAAGAAGTATGTGGTAGTAATGATTGTCTGCGTGGCAGTTTGCGCAGTCGGAATGGCTAAGGTTGAAGGGTCCAAGGCTAGTACATCATACAAGGCGAAGCTAACCGTAGCAGTTACACCTGCTGACGGATATCAGAAAAGCACACTTGAGGATATTCAGAAGAATGAGGAGCTTGTTGGACTCTATGCGAAGATTTCGACATCGTCGAAGACTCTCGACCGTGTAGCTCAGTACGCAGGGCTCGACGAAAAGGGCAGAATTGCACTTAATTCAAGAGTTGCAGTTGATTTTGATAAGGATGGTCAGTATGTAGATATTTACATTACTGCTGATACTGAAGATGAAGCCCTCAAGTTAGCAAATGCAGAGGCCAAAGCTGTTGTTGAAGTTGGCAAAGAGGTTAGAGGTGAAGACATACTGAAGGTGGTCTCGATGCCTAATAAGCCACTCGAAGCGGAGAGTGTAAGTACGAAAGGTTACTATGCTACAGGTGGTGTTGCAGGTATCTTCGTGGGAATCATAGTAAGTGCACTACTGGAGATGAAAAGAAAGAAACATGTACGAAATTAAAACCTTAAATCATATACTAGCCTTCATAGATAGGCTAGTCGGCAAGATTAGTATCAAAAAAGGACAAAATACCATCATATCGGTGTCTGCATTTGGAATGATGATGACATCTTTCTGCAAATTTTCGTATTTTACGGAAAGATTATCACATTATGGAATCCATCAACATATGGTGAATGTAACTAGTAGCGTTATGTTCTTCGTGTTCTTAATGCTAATAGTTGTTTCGTTGGATATGAATGAGGATGAGGATGTTAAGTTAAATGCATGGCTAGGGATACCTCTTTTACTTGTCGTCATATCCTATACGGTTACAGGAATAATAGAGAAGGCACCAAAGCAGCTAGTATGGGCCTTTGTATACAGTGTCATATTCGTGCCGATTTCATATCGACTTGCAAGCAAGAAAAATAAGAAAATATTTATTGATGGAATTGCGACAGGAATTGCTATTTTTGGTGTATTAATTTTATTTTTAAATATTATATTTTCGCCTATGGTTGCCAAGACCTCCTTTAGTATCGCTAGATACACTGGTGTTCTAACAAACCCTACAATATTAGGGTTTTATCTGAATGTATTTATTGTTGTATATGCATATATCATTTATAAGAAGGTTTTTGTTGAAAAGAATATATTAGAGAACGTCTCAAACTTGATAGTTTTTTCAATATCAGTTTGGGGTATGGGAATGTCGTGGTTTGCAATTCTTATGACAAAAAGTAGAGGATCTTTCCTTGGCATACTATCAATACTATTGTTCTATACTATTATCGTAATGAAGGGTATTTTTAAATCGCATCTTACATTTAAAAATACTGCTATAATTTTTGTTATTACAGTGACTATGCTAGCCACTGCCTATAAAATTTCTGACAATATTTTAAAGAGAGACCTTAGGGCATTAAAGATTAAAGAGAATTATACAATTTCACAGATGATGTTCGGTCGAATAAAAGAAATGAGTAACTTCAAAGATGTCGATGAATACCATTTTGCTTACATGGAGCCGAAAAACTTGACTGAAGCACAGAGGAAAATATGGAGTGATTTAGACAAGCTTACAACGCACAGAATTTGGATCTGGTATATTTATTCGCAGCATTTAGGCTTTATCGGGCACAAGAGCAGGACGTTTATCATTCCTGGATATACGAAGGGCTTCGAGAGACAGTCACACAATGCGATTCTCGAGGTTACATTTAACGGAGGATATATTGCTGGTTTTGGCTTCTTGCTTATTGAGATAACAACCGGAATTTATGCTTTGATAATATTGTTTAGGAAAAAAGAATATACTGACAACAATTTAGAGATGCTATTCTTGTCACTCGCGGCGATAGCATTTTGTGTAAATGGAATATTCTCGACGATAAATACACTTACGACATATTCAATCACCATGATGTACTACATGGCACTTACGACAGTAGGTTTTAGAAAGAGTGACGAGTCACTAACCACTACTAAGCAGTAACTATAGATTAATTTAGAGGTAATCATGAAAAAGGTTATGTTGGTCTTTGGGACAAGACCGGAAGCAATTAAAATGTGCCCACTTGTAAAGGAATTGAAAAAGAGACCTGGAATAGACACATGCGTTTGCGTTACTGGTCAGCATAGACAGATGCTCGATCAGGTTCTCGAAACCTTCCATGTGGTTCCAGATTACGACCTTTCTATAATGAAAGAGAAACAGACACTCTTTGATGTCACAACTAATATTCTTGAGAGAATCAGAGAAGTTCTTGTTAATGAAAATCCCGACGTAGTTCTCGTACACGGAGACACGACCACGACATTCGTGACTGCGCTCGCTTGTTTCTACCTACAGATTCCTGTTGGACACGTGGAAGCAGGTCTTAGAACGTACAACATTAAGTCACCTTTCCCAGAGGAATTTAACAGACAGGCTGTTGGGATTGTTGCAGAATATAATTTTGCACCGACAGAGAAGAGCAAAATGAACCTAGTGAACGAAGGTAAGGATGCAGGAAAAATCTGGATTACAGGCAATACTGCTATTGATGCCCTGAGTACGACAGTAAAGGAAGATTATAGAAACGAGCATCTAGATTGGGCTTCTGATTCGAGACTTATTCTTATCACTGCTCATCGCAGAGAAAATCTCGGCGAGCCGATGCATAACATGTTTAGAGCTATTCGACGCGTGATGGATGAAAACCCTGATGTTAAGGCGATTTATCCTATACATATGAATCCTGCTGTAAGACAGGCTGCAGAGGATGTATTTGGTGAGAGCTCACCGGGTGGCAAGGAAGAACGTATTAGAATCATAGAACCGCTCGATGTACTCGATTTCCATAACTTCATGAACCAGAGTTATCTAATTCTGACCGATTCAGGTGGAATTCAGGAGGAGGCACCTAGCCTTGGGAAACCAGTTCTCGTAATGAGAGACACTACCGAACGCCCAGAAGGAATCCAGGCCGGCACACTAAAATTAGTCGGGACTGAAGAGGAAACGATATACAAAGAATTCTCAAGACTTCTTACCGATAAGGAAGAATACAAGGCTATGAGCAAGGCTTCAAATCCTTATGGCGATGGACACGCTAGCGAAAGGATAGCTGATGTGCTTGAGTTCGGCAAGATAAGAGGATAATAGCGCAAAAGCTTGCCATATCAAAATTTAACATGATACAATGAAATGACGCTAAAAAGCGTCATTTTGTATATTACAAAAAATTTAAAAAAGGAGGGATGAAATGTTGAAAGAAAGTCAGGGAAACGGCATGGCTCAAATCAAGAAGCTACGTCATCACCTGCTAGTAATGGCAACCTGCCTTGCTATGATGCTAGCTAGCTCCTGCTTTGTAGCAAGCGCTACCGACGAGGATGTTTCAGCAAATGGGGCTGCTAATAACGAAGCCGTATCTACTGAAGAAAGCACTGATGCGGCATCGAGCCAGAACGAAGATGCTACAGAAAGTCGTCAAGTTGCGAGCTCGGCTGATTCGGCTGTAACAGCTCAGGCTGCGGATAATAAGGCTACAGATCGTGCGGCTCAGGCAAGAGCAGCAACCTATGATGTTAGTGATGACGAGTTATCTGCACCTGCTGTTTCTGGAACGTGGAAGAGCGAATCTGGTGGCTGGCGCTTCTATAACAGTGCTGGAGTAATGCAGAAGGGCCTATTCACTATCGACGGCAAGAAGTATTATCTAGGACCAGACGGAATCATGAAGACTGGCTGGCAGCAGATTGGCAGTCATTACTACTACTTCGGCTCGGACGGTTCCATGAGAACGGGCTGGCTCAGTGCGGGAAGCACTTGGTACTATCTACATTCGGATGGTTCGATGGCTTACGGACTAGAGGAGGTTGAAAAGTTGCTCTACTTCTTCGGAGCGTCAAATGATGGAGCTATGAAAACTGGCTGGCATAAGGTTTCAGATGCATACTACTATTTCGGATCCAGCGGTGCAGCCGTTAAAGGCTGGCAGAAAATCGGCGGCTACTGGTACTACTTCGACAAGATGGGAGTTATGCTTACAGGCAATCATGTGTTAGATGGAAAGAGCTACTATCTAGGTGCTGCTAACGATGGAGCCATGAAGACAGGCTGGCAGATAGTTGGTGCAGTCTATGAATCAAACAAAAAGATTGCCGACAGATGGGGATACTACGGAGCTGATGGAGCCGCTTTAGAGAACAACTGGCTAAAGTATGGCGGATATTGGTATCACTTCGATGAGGACGGTGTTATGCAGACCGACGTGGCGGAGATTGACGGTAAATACTACTACTTTGGCACAGAAAACGACGGTAGAATGAAAACCGGATGGCAGAAGATAGATAATACCTGGGCATACTTAGGTGCTGACGGCGCTGCGAGAACAGGCTGGCAGAAGATTGGTAGCTACTGGTACTACCTTGGGGAGTACGGCGAAATGGAGACTGACCTCAGAAACATTGACGGCGGTCTTTACTACCTAGGTGGCGACGGTGCCATGAGGACTGGCTGGCAGCAAGTTTCAGGTGACTGGTATTATTTCAATGCATCTGGAGCAGCAGTATCTGGATGGCTACAGCTCGGTAGCTATTGGTATTACTTCGGTGAAGATCACAAGATGGTTAAGAACACCATCAAAGAGCTCGATGGCAAAAAATATGCATTCAATTCTGATGGTGTGATGCTATCGGGCTATCTTTAAACTAAACGGTGAGACATACTTCGCAAATGCCTCTGGCGTAATTGCTAATCAGCTAAAGGGAGTGGATGTATCCGCATACCAGGACGATATTAACTGGCAGAAGGTAAAGGCCGCAGGAATAGACTTTGCTATCGTCAGAGCTGGATATCGTGGAAAGACCAATGGAGCTCTTGTAAAAGACTCTAAATTTGACACTCATATATCGGGAGCAATATTAGCCGGTCTTAAGGCAGGAGCATACATGTTTACCGAAGCGAGAGATTACACCGAGGGAGCCGAGGAGGCAAAATTCCTCGCATCTCTCGTCAAGGACTATGATGTGAAGCTTCCGCTGGTGATAGACACAGAGTATCAGAGCAATGCAAGGTCAAACGGAATCTCGGTTGCTGCGAGAACTGAAGCGATTAGGGGTTTCTGTGAGACAATAGAGTCGCTCGGATATACGCCTATGATCTATGCGAGCACCAGTTGGCTGAACAACAATCTAGACATGAGTAAGCTAGGCAAATATAAGGTTTGGGTAGCTCAGTACTACGATAGAGTTACGTACAATGGAAGCTACGAAGTATGGCAGTATACCAGCAAGGGCAGAGTCGACGGAATAAACGGCAATGTGGACATGAACTACTGGTATAACAAATAGCTAACGGTTTATAAAACAAGGGGAGGTGAGCAATCACCTTCTCTTTTTGTATTCATCAGTAATCTATCTATATCTAGTGTGAATCCATTATGGATTGAATAATCCTAATTTGTCACTTATAGAACTTACTCTTCACCCCTCTTTCTAATTACAATCTATCTCGGTAAATAATTGCAATTAAGCGTGAAATGCGCTCGGAATATCATAATGATTGCAATCCATGATATAATTAAACAGTTATTAAAACCCAAAGCCAACCCGGAGGAAACATGCTTTACGACATAGTCATAATAGGTGCAGGAATCACTGGCTCGATGCTCGCCAGAGAGCTTTCGAGGTACGAGCTCAAAGTAGCGGTCCTAGACAAGGAAAATGATATCGCGAATGGCGCAACGATGGCGAATTCTGCGATAGTGCACACAGGATACGATCCTGTAGATGGTACGCTCAAGGCTGAGCTCAATGTAAAGGGGGCTCGCAAGTATCCTAAGATATGCGAGGATTTGCATTGCCATATCAAGAATACAGGAGCGTTCGTAGTTGCATGTGGTCAGGAAGAGGAGAAACTTCTAGATGTACTGGCTGAAAGGGCAGTCTGTAGGGAGATCCCTCATGAATTTCTGAGTGAAGATGAGGCACGCGCCGTGGAGCCTAATCTCAGTGACAGCATAACCAAGGTGCTGTCGTTTCCGACGACCTCAGTGATATATCCGTGGGAGGTTGCTATAGCCTGCATGCAGGTGGCGGTGGGAAATGGTGTTGAGCTATTCCTAAATCATGAAGTTAGTAGTGTCGAGAAGAATGACGATGGATACTCGGTCACTGCAAACGGTAAGCCGTTCCATACAAAAGTACTCCTAAATGCTTCTGGAATAGGCGCCTCGGAGATCTGCCATATGGTGACAGAAGATGCAGGCTTCGAGATAACTCCGAGGCGAGGCGAATACTATGTCATCAGTAACGACGAGCATATAGTAAATAACATCATATTCCCAGTTCCAACTGCCAAGGGCAAGGGAGTACTCGCAATTCCGACGGTATACGGCAATACGCTCATCGGTCCTAATAGCGAGCAATTAGAAGACAACATAACGACGGCAACTAGCACAGTTGGGGCTAGATACCTACGCGAAAATATCGCCAAGATAATTAAGACGGTTCCACTGCATAAGTCGATAAGGACATTTGCAGGGCTGAGACCGAGTTCAACATCAAAGGATTTCATAATAGGCCCCTTAGATGACGAGAACCCAAACTTCATCAACATCGCTTCCATAGAGTCGCCCGGATTAGCCAGTGCGCCGGCGATTGCGGACTATGTGATAGAGCATTTTATAGCGGATAGATTCTGCCTTAAGGAAAATCCAGATGCTGTGATGACAAGAGACAAGCCGATTGTCGTCTCGGAGTTATCTGAAGAGGAGCGTGAGAAACTCGTGCGTGCAAATTCGCAGTATGCAAATATAGTTTGCAGGTGCGAGACCATATCCGAGGGAGAGATAGTTTCTGCAATACATGAAGTCTGTGGAGCTAGAAGCGTCAAGGGGATAAAGAAACGAGTTCGTCCAGGGATGGGCAAGTGTCAGGGAGGTTTCTGCGAACCTAAGGTCGTGGAAATACTGGCGAGAGAATTAAACTGCTCACCTGTCGATATCGTTCAAGATGGGCAGTATTCAAAGATTTTAGAGAGGGAGAATCGCTAAGATGAGACATTGTCAGGCAGTGGTAATAGGTGGTGGCTGCGGTGGACTTGCGGCAGCTGCAAAGCTAAAGCACGAAGGGCTATCGGATGTCGTTTTAATCGAACGCGATATCGAGCTTGGCGGAGTGCTCAATCAGTGCATACATAATGGGTTCGGACTTACAACCTTCAAAGAGCAGCTTAGCGGACCTGCATTTGCAGAGAGGTACGAGAGGGACGCGGTAGCATCTGGTGTAGAGATCAAGCTAGGCACAATGGTTACGCACATGAGTAAAGACCGCGTCATTGAGTATGTGAGTAAGGAAGAGGGATATCAGAAGCTCAAGGCAGATATCATCATCCTTGCCGTTGGATGCTACGAGAGAAGCCGCGGTGCTCTTGGAATCCCTGGCGAGCGTCCGGCTGGAGTCTACACAGCGGGACAGGCGCAGAGATACCTCAATATAGATGGTTATATGGTCGGTCAGAAAGTATTTATACTCGGCTCTGGAGATATCGGACTCATAATGGCTCGCCGAATGAGCCTCGAGGGTGCTGAAGTGCTAGGTGTTGCAGAGCTTATGCCGTACAGCAATGGGCTACCTCGTAACATGAAGCAGTGCCTCGATGACTTTGGGATTCCTCTATATCTATCTCATACTGTAACTAACATATATGGACGTGATAGGCTCGAACGAATTGAGCTCACAAAGGTAGATGATACGAGACAGCCGATTAAGGGAAGCGAGATGTATTTCGACGTAGATACACTGCTTCTAAGCGTTGGACTGATTCCTGAAAACACTCTAGCTGAAGAGGCTGGAATTGAAATGGATCCGAGCATCCGTGGACCAATTGTCGACGAGAACTATATGACATCGGTTCCGGGAATATTCGCATGCGGAAACGGACTTCACGTGCATGACCTAGCAGACTTCGTTACGAAGCAGGCCGGTGAGGCGGCGGTAGGGGCTGCTAGATACTATGACGCTCTAAAGCACAGATTAGAGAAAACTCAGGATGATGATGAAGCAGAGACATTCGGATTATCTACAGATGATGACGATGAATCTTTAGCCGGTAATTCGTACTGTGAAGCTCACGCTGGAAATATGGTGAGCTACGTAGTTCCTGCGAAACTCCACAAAAAGAGCCTGCCAAAGGCTGTGACACTTTACTTCCGTGTCCGTAAACCGATGAACGATGTCACGATAGAGATCTCGAAGGGTGATAAGCTGATGCGCTCCATCCACAAGGATGTGGTTATCCCCTCTGAGATGGAACAGGTGGTAATAGCTGGTAAGAACCTTGAAGAAGCCGATGGGGATCTCACGGTTCAGATAAAGGAGAATTAAGATGAGAGATGCAGAATTGATTTGCGTAAATTGTCCGAAGGGCTGCAGAGTTACTGTGCATCTCGAAGATGATAAAATTATAGAAATTGAAGGGTACAGCTGCAAAGAAGGTCTTAGCTATGCAGAGCAGGAGATAACTCGCCCGATGAGGATTCTGACTTCGACGGTAAGAATCGATGGGGCGGTCAACCGCGTGCTGCCGGTAATTACCGAGAGCGAGATTCCTCTGGACATTTGGCGCGAGGCGATGGGTGAGATTAAAGGACTCAGAGTAACGACTCCTGTGGAGATAGACGACGTAATCGTGAGTGACTTTATGGGTACAGGCGTGAATCTGATTGCGAGTAGGAGTATGAGGTAAGCTTCTGTTGTCCTATCCATACCCAGATGGTATAATTATCCGTAAATACGGGGCAAGCAATCGTGCATGCTCGGGTATTTGAGAAGAGAGATGTTTTATGAAGAAAAATAAAATCGGCAGTATTCTCGTAGCGGTTGCGATAATAGGGATAGTCATCGGAATTATACTGATCTACTTCATCGGTTTCGAAATTATTCCTGGGATACCGCTTGGCGTAAGAATAGTTGTAGCACTTATCTGTGCTGGCTTTATATACGGAGTACTGCACATCTTAATCGAGAGAATCCGCGAGATTCAGAAGGGGGAAGACGATGATCTTAGTAACTACTAACGAAATCGAAGGCAGAAAAGTTCAGACTATCGGACTTGTAAAGGGAAGCACAATTCAGACAGTTAATGCTATCAGAGACTTTGGAGCTGGACTCAAGACTCTTGTCGGCGGAGAACTCGTTAAGTATAACGAGATGATGAACAACGCACGAGCTCTTGCAACTAAGAGAATGGTTGATGAGGCTGAGAGTGTTGGCGCTGACGCTGTTGTTGCAGTTCGTTATGCATCCGCATCCATAATGCAGAGCGCTGCAGAGGTTATGGCATACGGAACAGCTGTTAAGTTCGTTGACTAATCTTAGATGACTTGGATGCAAGCCAAAGTACTATAAATAATTGAATTTTGCCGGGCCAGAGACTCGCTTATTTAAACGAGCGAGTTAGAAGACCCGGTTTTCATTTGTTTTTGATTTATATACACGTTACTTCCTTGCATATATCACCTATGAGGGATATTATTATACCTATGCTTAAGGTTATTAAATGGATATTTAAGTTAATATTGATAGCTGTAGTCATCATCGTGGGAATCAATCTATTTGTTAAGTTCGAAGGAGAGCGAAGTCTCCGCAGCTTAGATCAAATTCGCGGTCAATCGTATGACTGCATCATCGTGCTGGGTGCAGGGGTGTACGGAAATGGTGAGCCTACTAAGATCTTGAAGGATAGGCTTGACCGTGGTATAGAGCTTTATAATGCGGGGGTAGCACCGAAGCTGCTGCTGTCTGGGGATAATGGCAAGACCAATTACGACGAGGTAAAGGTCATGAAGAACTACTGCTTGAAGCACGGTGTCCCAGCAAAGGACATATTCCTCGATCACGCAGGTTTCTCGACGTATGAATCGATGTATCGCGCAAAGGATATATTCGGTGTAAAGTCAGCTGTAGTGGTTACACAGCATTATCACGAGGGGAGATCGCTATATACGGCAAAGCGGCTTGGCATCAAAGCTGTAGGAGTAAGTGCTGCCGAGAAGAAGTATGACGGCGATGAGGCTCGTGCAATCAGGGAGTTTCTATCTAGAGAAAAAGCTTTTGTGCAGTGCCTTGTGAAACCAGAACCGACGTTCCTCGGAGACAAGATTGATATTACAGGCGATGGGCAGGTCAGCTGGTAAATTGATAACCGTTCAAAAATAAATTATGAATTTAGTGAATTTTGCGCTGGAGTAGAAACTCTGGCGCTTTTTATATATGGGAGGAGAAACCCTTATAATGCATACAAGTATTTATATAAGTGCATCATTAATTGTTGACAAAAGAATTTAGCGCAATATAATCGTACATGTAAGGGGAGTCTAAAAAAGGGAATTAGACTAGAAGATTAACGTAGTAACGAGAATGCCACATAAAAATGGCATGTGGATTTCAAAGGGCTTTTCAAAGGTCATAACAGGAGGTAATGGATATGGGATTTTATGATTACTCAGTTCCAGCTATAGACGGAAGCGAAGTATCGATGAAAGATTACGAGGGGAAGGTTGTCCTCGTTGTCAATACAGCAACAGGCTGTGGCTTCACACCTCAGTATGAACCGATTGAAGAGATGTATGAGAAGTATCATGATAAGGGATTTGAAGTGCTAGATATTCCTTGCAACCAGTTTGCGGGACAGGCTCCTGGGACTGATGAAGAGATACATGATTTCTGTACTCTGCAGTACAACACGAAGTTCCCTCAGATGAAGAAGTCTGATGTGAACGGCGAGAACCAGCTAGCACTATATAAATTTCTCAAGGAAGAGAAGGGCTTTGAAGGCTTTGGCAAAGGCCTCAAGGCGACAGGACTTTCGCTAGTGGTTAAGAAGATGGACAAGGATTATAAGAATAATCCTGATATCAAGTGGAACTTCACCAAATTCGTGGTCGACAGAAACGGCGATGTAGTTGAGCGATTTGAGCCCACTGCGAAGATGGAGGAAGTGGAGAAGTGCGTGGCTTCTCTCATTTAAATCAGTTGTTCCAAGCCTACGGGCTGTAACATCCTTAATAATAAATATACTGCAATGGAGAAAGCGTGGCTGAGGCTACGTTTTTTCCTTTGCGGCAATATGATAAATGAAGCTATAAAGTTAAAGATTGTACAACTCTTATGTACTATTTTGCGTTTCTGCACTAGAATGTTTTGCTCTCAAAATGGTATAATAAACCGTAGATTGAATGGATACCCGTTCAGTCGTTTTTATTTATTGGGACAAGAAAAGGGGGAACGATGAGCACAGCTGCTGATATAAAAGAGAATAAGCTGGGGACAGCGCCGATACCGTCACTGATTATAAAATTGTCGGTTCCGCTCATGGTTTCTATGTTTGTGCTAGCGCTTTATAACATAGTGGATAGCATATTTGTCGCTCAGATTAATGAGAATGCTCTTACGGCCATCTCACTATGCTTTCCGATTCAATCCATGATGATTGCATTCGGAGTAGGTACGGCAGTCGGCATGAGTGCACTGATGTCAAGGTACCTCGGGGCAAAGGAGTTCGATAAGGTAAATGCTACGGCACAAAATGGAATATTCCTGAGCTTCGTAACATATGCGATATTCGTAATTATAGGTCTATTTGCAAGACCTTTTATAGAGATGCAGACAAATGATCCTGAGATAATCGAGTATGGCGTAACGTACCTCAGAATCGTATGCTGGCTATCGGTCATGGTGTTCCTGCAGGTTACAATCGAAAGGCTGCTGCAGAGCACAGGCAGGACCATATACATATTTATCACTCAGAGTACCGGCGCTATTATTAATATCATCATGGATCCGATCCTTATCTTTGGATGGTTTGGTGCACCTAAGATGGGAATCGCCGGCGCTGCATATGCCACCGTTTTTGGACAGACCGTTGGTGCGCTGCTAGGGCTTTATTTCAATATTAAGAAGAATAGAGAGGTCAAGCTGACCTTTAAGGGTTTCAGACCTAGCTGGAATACAATAAGAGAAATATATGAAATCGGCGTCCCATCAATCATCATGCAGTCTGTAGGTTCATTAATGGTGTTCGGCCTCAACCAGATACTCGTAAAATTTACAACCACTGCGGTTGCTGCATTTGGAGCGTTCTTCAAGCTTCAGAGCTTCATCTTTATGCCAGTGTTCGGCATGAATAATGGCATAGTTCCGATTATCGCTTACAACTATGGCGCACAGAATCGCAAGAGACTAAATGAAGCCATGAGACTGGCTGCGATTTATGGCATAGTCATTATGACCGTGGGTATGTTCATTTTCTGGGCAATCCCGCATGTACTGCTCGGCTTCTTCGCAGCATCCCCAGAGCTGATGAGGATTGGAACTGTTGAGCTTAGAATTATCTCGCTGGTATTTCCATTTGCAGGGTACTCGATTATGCGAGGAGGAGTATTCCAGGCACTTGGCAAGAGTGTGTACAGCATGTACGTATCAATAGTGAGACAGCTAATCGTGTTACTGCCAGCGGCATACTTCCTATCTAAGCTCGGTAATGTCGACTACGTGTGGTTCTCGTTTGTATTTGCAGAATTCTTTGGACTTAGCATGTCAATCATATATACTAGAAAGATAAAGAAGGATATAATAAGCCAGCTATAGGTGTATTTTGCATCTATCAAATGACCATATATATCTGTAACATATATATCCGTAAGACTTACGAAGTGCAGTAGCTGCACGATAAGGAGCGAATGTGGAAACTCTTAGAGAACAGAACATACATGAAAATAAAAAGGCGCTTCGCGCAAGATGTAGAGAAATCGTAAAGGAGCTCTCACCTGAATATATCGAAGAAGCGAGCAATAAAATTGCTGATCTATTACTGGCAATTGATGCATATAAGAATTCGAATACGATTTTTTGCTACATGTCGATGGGTGGCGAGCCAGTGACGGATGAGATTATAGAGCGAGCTCTCGAGGATGGAAAGCGCGTTGGGATTCCGCTCTGTGTTGGACCGCATGAGATGGTAGTCAAGGAATATAAGAGCGGTGATGAGCTAGCGAGAGGTGCGTTCGGGATCAGAGAGCCACTTGCTGAAGCTACTGAAATTACTGCAGATGAGTTTGATCTAGCAATAGTTCCTTGCGTGGCATGCTCGAAGGACGGACGAAGAATCGGGCATGGCGCTGGTTACTATGATAGATTTCTCAGCGTATCAGGATTTAAAAAGATTGCGCTCTGCTTTGAGAAGCTACTTACAGACGATATTCCGCTAGAAGATACAGATGTGTATATGGATGGGGTTGCGACTGAGGATTCTATCTATGGTACACGATGGCGTGGCTAAACTCGAGACAAATTAATCAAAAGTAAGTTACACCATAGACATGAATATAGATATAAGGGGAAAAATATGAACAAAAATAAAGTTGTACTAACCGGTGATAGACCGACCGGCAGACTGCATATAGGACACTATGTGGGATCACTTAGACAGAGACTTATCCTGCAGGAGGATTCGAGCATCGATAAGATGTTCGTTATGATTGCAGATGCACAGGCGCTGACAGATAATGCAGATAATCCAGAAAAGGTGCGCGAGAGCGTGCTTCAGGTTGCGATGGATTACCTAGCAATCGGCATAGATCCAGCGCGCACAACCATCTTTATCCAGTCACAGATTCCAGCACTTCACGAGATGACTATGTATTATATGAATCTTGTTACAGTAGCTAGAGTTCAGCGTAATCCTACAGTCAAGAATGAGATTAAGATGCGTGGATTTGAGGCAAATCTGCCAGTAGGATTCTTTACATATCCTATCAGCCAGGCATCCGACATAACTGCATTCATGGGCACTATCGTACCAGTTGGCGAGGATCAGGAGCCAATGATCGAGCAGTGCCGCGAGATAGTGCGTAAATTCAATGCTACTTACGGTGAAGTTCTAGTTGAGCCAGAGATTTACCTGCCTGACAACAAGGCGTGCCTCAGACTTCCAGGAACTGATGGTCAAGCTAAGATGAGCAAGTCGCTTGGCAATACCATCTATCTATCGGATAGCGAGCAGGAACTCAAGACTAAGGTTATGAGCATGTACACTGACCCTAACCACATCAAGGTTGAGGATCCTGGTCAGGTTGAGGGTAACACCGTGTTTACATATCTAGATGCGTTTGTACAGCCTGACTCGTTCGAGAAGTATCTACCTGAATATAAGGATTTAGATGAGCTCAAGGATCATTACAGAAGAGGAGGTCTCGGCGATGTTAAGGTTAAGAAGTTCCTTCTCAAGGTGCTAAATGAGTTCCTAGAGCCAATCAGAGAGAGACGCGCTTATTATGAGGAGCACCCCGAGGTTGTTGTCGAGATGCTTCGTAAGGGCACAGAACTAGCTAATTCTGAAGCAGAAAAGACTCTTGATAAGATGAAGAAAGCGATGCAGATCGATTACTTCAATCAGTGGAACGAAGATTACAATCTTAAGTAGGCGAGGCTTACTAGTGAAAGCCTGAAACCAGCCTCTTAGGCAAGGTTAAGTATTTGCCTTGGATCATATATTGCGAGGCTGAAGAATTAAAAATCAGTTTCCAGAGAAATTGGGGAAATATGTGTGGCAGATTCGATGATTCGGGTCTGTCACTTTTATTTCCTGCACTTCTTCATTTTATCTTCACAAAAATGCACATTACCGAGACACATTATTTTCTATTGCATGGTAAAATCTATGTAATGTTATGAAGGGATGTTCTCGAAGTGCTGTGAGCACTGCAAATGTGTGAGATTCAAAGATGATTAAGAACGTTGTAGGCATGTATTTTAGCCCATCGGGCGCGACAGCCAAGATAACCAAGAAGATTACAATTGAATTAACTGATAACATGCGTGATAGCTGCTTAGATGACCTCAGCTATTCTTTTTACGATATGCTGTGCTTAAGTGAGCGCCACGGAATCAATACATCGATTGACTGTACTGACGAGACTATCGTCGTGATGGGACTTCCTGTTATGTCTGGACGCATCCCAGAGATTTGTAAAGAGATGCTGTCTAAGGTAAATGGTAACGGAGCGTACCTGATTGCACTTGTGTCTTATGGAAATAACAGCTACGGTGATGCGCTATATGAGCTGTATACGTATGCGAATGAGAGAGGCTTTAACGTGATAAGTGCAGCAGCATTTATCGCACAGCACTCGATGTTCCCTAAGGTTGCAGAGAGTAGACCAGATGCGAACGATATCAAGAAGATGATTGAGTTCAGCAGAATCAGTGCTAAGAAGCTGAAACGTTTCGTGTGCACAGATATCTCGTCTATGAGAGGAAGACTCGCACCGCTCATGATTCCTGGTTCTATTCCAAAGCGCAAGCCTATGAAATTACCGATTCACCCTACAGCGAATTCTCTATGCATAAGCTGCGGAAAGTGCAAGGAAGTATGCCCAGTTGGGGCAATAAGCACTGATGATCTCAGGAAGTCTGATCCAAAGGAATGCATCTCGTGCACATCTTGCATAAAGGCGTGTCCTCAAGATGCGCGTGGGTTCTACGGTTCGCTCGCTAGGGCGACGAGGATTGCTAGAGAAAAGCTTCATTTTAAGAGAAAAGACCCTGAGTGGTTTATATAGACGGAAGAGGGACCGAGAGTCATGATGATATGTACCCTCATTACTGGACACCCAGTAATGAGGGTATTTTATATGGAAAATTCGTCATAGTTGGTGTGATTACTTGACATAGCAAATATTGCATATTAATATACATGTATACAATCTAGTGCGGCGGTATAAAACATTATAACGAAGCTCGTAGATTAGCGGAGGCTATAGTTAAGGGGACGGGAAACTAAAATTTGCGAGGTATAACAGATGAGTGACATCAAGATCAATAAGAAATCAAACCTACTAGAACAGGATCCTTACAATTACCAGCTTCAAGATGTTGAAGAACCTAACTTGATGCGTGAGTTTTTCGAGTACACCGAGATACCAAAGGTGTCCTTTAACTTTAGAAGAAATCCTCTCGGAATGCCTAAGGAGATATGGATTACCGATACGACATTCCGTGACGGGCAGCAATCTCGCGAACCATATACTGTTGAGCAGATTGTAGATATATATGAGATGATGTCGAGGCTATCAGGGCCTAACGGCAAGATTAGGCAGACGGAGTTTTTCGTATATAGTGATAGAGATAGGCGAGCTATCGAGAAGTGCAGAGAACTGGGGCTTGAATTTCCAGAGATTACGACATGGATTAGAGCTAAGAAAGAAGATTTTAAGCTCGTGCACGACATCGGTGTTAAGGAGACTGGTATACTCGTTAGCTGTTCAGATTACCATATATTTACGAAGCTCGGCATGAATAGAAGGCAGGCGATGGAGCACTACCTATCGGTCATTTCCGATGCGTTTGAAGCTGGGGTTATGCCAAGGTGTCACCTTGAGGACATTACGAGGGCTGACTTCTATGGTTTTGTAGTCCCTTTTGTAAAGGCTATTCAGGACCTTGCAGAGCAGGCTAATATGCCTGTTAGAATTCGTGCATGTGATACGCTTGGATACGGAATTCCTTATGGAGGAGTTGCGATGCCTAGGTCAGTTCCTGGGATAATCTATGGACTTCAGCATTACGCAGGGGTACCGAGTGAGATGATCGAATGGCATGGGCATAACGATTTCTATAAGGCCGTTACTAATGCGGCGACTGCGTGGCTGTACGGAGCAGCGGCGGTAAATACTACGCTATTTGGCATAGGAGAGAGGACTGGAAATGTTCCTCTTGAGGCGATGGTCTTCGAGTATGCGCAGCTGCGCGGCACACTGGACGGGATGGATACGACGGTTATCACTGAACTTGCCGAGTATTATGAGAAGAAAATCGGGTATCATCTACCTGAACAGACCCCTTTCGTCGGCAAGAATTTCAACGTTACTAAGGCTGGAATTCACGCGGATGGGCTGCTTAAGAATGAGGAAATTTACAATATATTTGACACTAAGAAATTCCTCAATAGACCACCTCTCGTTTCAATCAACCAGAACAGCGGTGCGGCTGGAGTAGCTGTTTGGCTCAATGAGAAATATCATCTAGATGGCGATCGCAAGGTAGATAAGCACAGCGAAGTGGTTAGCTATATCAAGAGCTGGATTGATAATCAATATGATAACGGCAGGGTATCTGTTATCGGAGCAGATGAGATTGATGCGCTTGTAAATAAATTCGTAACTGGAGAGTCTGAAGGAAGCTGGTAGGGGGCATAAAATGGGATATACAATAGCTGAGAAAATTATTAAAGCTCACCTGGTTAGTGGTGAGATGAAGGTGGGCGAGGAGATCGGGCTCAGGATTGACCAGACTCTGACTCAGGATGCGACTGGAACAATGGCGTATCTGGAGTTTGAGGCTATGGGAATTCCGCAGGTCAAGACTGAGCGTTCCGTAGCATATATAGATCACAATACTCTGCAGTCTGGATTTGAGAATGCAGATGATCACAAATATATTCAGACCGTGGCTGCAAAGCACGGTGTGTACTTCTCGAGACCTGGCAACGGCATCTGCCACCAGGTTCATTATGAGAGATTTGGCATTCCGGGCAAGACTTTGATTGGATCCGATTCGCACACTCCGAATGGCGGTGGGCTCGGAATGCTGGCGATGGGCGCTGGGGGCATGGATGTAGCTGTTGCCATGGGTGGCGGAGCTTACCACATCCCTATGCCTAGGATGATTTTCGTGGAACTAATCGGAGAGCTCCGCCCTAATGTGAGCGCCAAAGATATCATTTTGGAGGTTCTGCGCATGCTATCTGTAAAGGGAGGCGTTGGCGCTATTGTCGAATACGGCGGCGAGGGTGTAGCGACGCTCAGCGTTCCTGAGCGTGCGACTATCACTAATATGGGCGCTGAGCTCGGAGCTACTACCTCGATTTTTCCTTCTGACGAGGTGACCAGTCAGTTCATGGCAGCGCAGGATAGGGAGGCTGACTGGTCTCCTCTAGCAAGCGATCCAGATGCTGAATATGCTGAGCGTTACTCTATCAATCTGAGCGAGCTTGAGCCTCTAGCAGCTTGCCCAAATAGTCCTGACAATGTAAAGCCTGTGAGAGAGCTCGCAGGAATTAAGGTTGATCAGGTTGCGATAGGCTCATGTACAAATTCTTCATTTGCAGATATGACTAAGACTGCATCGGTTTTAAAGGGACATAAGATTGCAGACAGTGTGAGTCTGGGAATATCGCCAGGATCAAGACAAGTACTCTCCATGATGGCGGAGAGCGGGGCGCTCACAGACATGATCGATGCAGGTGCTAGAATCCTGGAGTGCGCATGTGGACCATGTATAGGAATGGGATTCTCACCAAACTCAAAAGGTGTTAGCCTTAGAACATTTAATAGGAACTTCCTCGGTCGCTCGGGAACTAAGGATGGACAGGTGTATCTGGTAAGCCCGGAGACAGCTGCAGCGTCGGCGCTCACAGGCTATATCACAGATCCAACGACACTCCCTCCGATCGCACAGCCGCAGCAGCCAGATAGATTCCGCATCAATGATGACGGAATCATCGCACCACTGCCAGCAGCAGAAGCCGAGACGGCAGAGGTGCTACGCGGTCCTAATATCAAACCATTCCCAGAGACAAGTCCGCTGGATGACCATATAGAGGCTGCGGTCATTCTCAAGGTTGGTGACAATATCACCACAGATCATATCATGCCAGCAGGTTCAAAGGTTTTACCTTATAGATCTAATATACCTAAGATATCTGAGTTTTGTTTTAGCGTAGTAGATGAGACCTTTGCAGCTAGAGCCAAGGCAGCTAGTAAGGGATTCATAATTGGCGGCTCGAATTACGGACAGGGGTCATCTAGAGAGCATGCTGCGCTTGCACCGCTCTACCTCGGAATAAAGGCGGTTATAGCGAAGAGCTTTGCCAGAATTCATGCGGCAAATCTTGTGAATGCGGGGATCCTGCCGCTAATCTTCGAGAATCCAGATGACTATGATGAGATAGAACAGGGGGATGTGCTCAGACTAGATGGAGTGAGAGCAGCTCTAGAAGATGACAGAATAATTCTGCATGCTGGAGATAAGAATATTCCGCTCCGCATGGAACTTGCAGAGAGACAGAAAGAAGTGCTATTAGCAGGAGGACTTCTTGATTATGCGGCTATGGAAAACTAGATGGAGCAGTGAATGGTACACAACTCAAAGCTAGTTAAGATTAGAAAATCGTACTATTAATACCATAAATAGTGATTTTATAATTTAGGGCAATATTATTGAGGCTGTGCTAGGAAACTTGAATCGTACAGTTTGAAATTGGAGACAAGGAAATGGATAAAAAGATATATAGCTCAGAAATAGAGCGGGATATCAGGAGTGCTGTTGAGAATTTTGAAATCGTGCTACGTGAACAGGTGGCAAGGAATCAGCGCATGCGAGCTGAGAGAGAGGAGAAAGGTGCAGCTAACAAAACTGGTGATCCTGTTCCTAACTCGAATAGAGACAAGGTAATAATCGGAACCGCTGCCGGCGACGGCATCGGCCCGATTATCATGACCGAAGCGGAGAAAGTGCTGGAAGCAGTCCTCCGGGACAGACTTGCAAGCGGCTCCCTAGTCCTAAAGCCAATCGAAGGCTTCACCCTCGAAAACCGCCTCGCCGCAGGCAAGACAGTCCCGGACTCCGTCATGGCAGCGATGAGCGAATGCGATGTCTTACTCAAAGGACCAACAACAACACCGAACGCTGCCATGAATACAGCCAATATCGAGAGTGCTAATGTCTACCTGCGTAAATCATTTGACTTATTTGCCAATGTCAGACCAGTTGCAATTCCGGAAGAAGGAATCGACTGGACATTCTTCCGTGAAAACACGGAAGGAGAATATGCATTAGGCAGCAAGGGTGAATATATCACGGGAGAATTGGCAGTCGATTTTAAGGTGACGACAGACGAGGGCACAGAGAGAATCGCTCGCGCCGCATATGAATACGCGAGAGCTAACGGCAAGAAGCGAGTATCCATAGTGACTAAAGCCAATATCATGAAGAAGACTGACGGCAACTTCCTTAATATCTGCCGTGAGGTCGCTAAGGAATACCCAGAGATTGAGACGGATTCGTGGTTCATCGATATCATGGCAGCTAATCTAGTCAACAAGGATATCAGAAATAACTTCCAAGTTTTTGTACTTCCTAATCTGTATGGTGATATAATTACTGACGAGGCAGCTCAGATTCAGGGCGGAGTCGGAACGGCTGGAAGTGCGAATATCGGCAGGAATTACGCGATATTTGAAGCAATTCACGGCAGTGCTCCACGCATGATTGAGGAAGGGCTGGGCGAATATGCCAATCCGTCAAGCCTTCTGAAGGCAGCGGTGATGATGCTTTCACATGTGGGCTATAGAGATGAATCGAAGCGGCTTGAAGATGCACTAGAAGCAGCTGATAAGGAGCTTGGACCACGAATGACAGGAATGGCAGGCGGCGCAACATGCCGCGAATACACAGAATTAGTCATGTCGAGGTTGTAATGGTACAAAATTTCTGGATTTGTATAAATGCGGTCATACCGCTGATGATTTATCTGATAATCGGTATGCTCGTAAAGCGAGTAGGCCTTATAAATGATGACGAGGTGCACAGATTCAATCGCCTCGTCTTTATTGTGCTCTTCCCACCGATGATGTTCGAGAACCTCTACGGGGCGAAGTTGAGCACAGCTTTGAGCCCAAGACTTATAGTATTTGCACTTGTATTTCTTTTATCCTACATAGCGCTTAGCATACCAGTGGTTCAAAAGCTAGAGAAGAAACCAGAGACACGCGGAGCGATGATACAGGCGATGTATAGAAGCAACTTCGTACTTATGGGGCTTCCAATCGCAATTAATATATGCGGTGCAGGAAATGTATCCAAGACAGCTATACTCGTCACTATAATCGTTCCGACGTACAACGTGTTAGCTGTCATAATATTGGAGTATTACCGTGGTGGTCGTGCTAGCATCTCTAAAATGCTCCGCAAGATCGCAACTAACCCGATAATTCTCGGTGCCGTGGCAGCAGGCATAGCGATATCCCTCAATATAACAGTGCCGAAATCGATAGACAGGGTTGTCTATTCTCTATCTGAATGTACGACTCCGATGGCGATGATACTGCTCGGTGCTTCATTTAATATCAAAAGTGTGAAGTCTGGCAGGCGGAACCTAAGTATATCAATAATTGCCAAGCTAATAGTACTCCCAGCAATTGGACTACCTATAGCGATGCTGCTCGGATTCAGAGATGTAGAGTTCGTATCGCTAATAGTTATGATGGCAGCGCCTTGCTCAGTGTCATCATATACAATGGCAGAGTCTATGGGAAGCGATGGAGAGCTTGCAGGTAATGCAGTAATATTCACAACTGGTTTTTCTATATTAACCATATTCGGGTGGTTATTTCTGTTTAAGAATATGGGAATGTTCTAAAATCAGGATACATAGGTAACAAGCAACATGCGGGGCCTATGTATTAATTTTACATATTATTGAATAAAAAAACGAAAATATGAAATAAAATTCAAAAAGACGTTGACAAAAGGAAGAAGAGAGAGTATATTCATACACAAGAACTACTAAAAATACACATATAAACAGCTTTATGCACATCCGAAAAACTGATGCAATTCTCGGTAGTTAGAAAGGGCGACGATAGTATCAGCACCAACACGGATAAGTGCAAGCCATAAATATGGATGTTAAATTAAAAGTAGCGGAATTTAGAGAAAATATTTAGAGCGAACATTATTTTAAAGAAAGAGGCAGTAAAATGAAAAAGACTATCGGAAAGATTTTGGCACTCATGATGTGCCTAATTATGGCAGGAGCACTTTCTGCATGTGGTGGCAAGGACAAGGTGTACAAGGTTTCGACTGAACCGACCTACCCTCCATTTGATACGACAAATAAGGATGGAGACATTGTGGGATTTGATATGGATCTTATGAAGGCTATTGCGAAGGATCAAGGTTTCAAGGTCGAATTTGAATCTCTCGAGTTCGATGCACTCATCCCTGCGCTCAAGTCTGATAGCACGGATATCGTAATCGCTGGCATGAATGTGACGCCTGAACGTGCTAAGAAGGTGGCTTTCTCAGACCCTTACTATAAGACGGGTATCGTTTTACTTGTAAAGAAAGACAATACAAGCATAACAGGTTGGGATAACTTCACAGCAGGAAGCGGGCTCAAGGTAGCAGCGCAGACAGGTACTTCTCAGGCTGATATAGCAGAGCAGCTCAAGAAGGAAGGCAAAGTATTCAAAACAGTTATCCTAAACCAGAACACAACAGCACTTCAGCAGCTTGGAAATGGTGACGTTGACGCAGTTCTTGTGGACAAGCCTGTTGCTGTAGATATCGTTGCTTCACAGGGTGACAAGTACAAAATAGTAGGTGATATAAAGCCAGACAGCGTTGCTGATGTTGCGATTGCAGTTAAGACCGATAACAAGGAGCTTCTTAAGAAAATTAACAAGGGACTAAAGCATCTCAAGGAAAACGGTACCTACGACAAACTCGCTAAGAAGTGGAAGATTGAGCAGTAAAAAATATATAAACTAGATAATCGATAATATATCAGAATCGAATATATTTATGAGGAAATAGGGAAACAAAAGAGGGGTTCACATAAGTGAATCCCTCTTAGTTTGTAATTTACAAGTTCTCTAGCCGTATATGAACCATATGAATGCATATCCGACTGTAGCCGCCGTCAGCGTAAACGGCACTCCGATTTTCATAAATTCCGCAAAGGTTACAATCTCTCCGTTCTTCCTTAAAATGCCTACCGCCGTTATATTCGCAGATGCCCCGACCGGAGTGAGGTTGCCGCCTAGCGTTGCTCCACAGAGCAGGCCAAGATAGAGCAGAGTAGGATCGACTCCTAGCGTCGCAGTTACACCCTGAAGTACAGGAAGCATAGTCGCAACATATGGGATATTGTCGACAAAAGCCGAAATCAGAATTGATCCCCATACGATAATCGTGTAGAGGAGGAACATGTTGCTTCCGCCAGTCCTCACGATAAGGTCAGACAAATCTTTGATAACGCCTACTTCAGTGAGACCCGCGATTACGATAAATAGTCCGAATAGTAGCAGTAGCGTCTCGATGTCTGCATCCTTTAAGGCGGCAATCGTACGGTCTCCATCGCGCCTTTTTGCATAGTCAAAAATTATTGAAACGACCGCAAAGGTTATACATATAGCACCGTTAGTTATGTCTGGCTTGTTCGGGAAGAACGACACGAATATAAGAGTCGCTACTAGACCTACCAGCATATATGTAGGCACTAGGTTTTTAACTTCTGTATATTCCTCAGCTGAAACAGGCTGCCTATACCTTCTAAATAAAATCATCATAACAGGCACTGTTGCGAGAGCCCCGAGTTCTACGGCAAAGAAGATTCCTGGCTTGCCGTGGAATACGAAGAAGGATGAGAAATCCATCTTTGCATACGAAGCGAGCATCATCGAAGTGGTATCCCCAACGAGTGTAGCTGCACCTTGGAGGTTCGAGGAGACGGCAATCGATAGCGTCATCGGAACTGGTGATACATCGAGCTTGCGGCAGATGGCTAGTCCGACAGGGGCTACCATGAGTACAGTCGCGACATTATCTACAAACGCAGAGATAAATCCAGAGAATAACGACATGAAGATTATGACCATCATCATGTTCTTGGACTTATCGAGGAGTATGTCTGCGAGCTTGTTCGGCATCTTGGAGTCGATAAAGTAGTGCACAAGAATCATCGTGCCAGAAATCATCAGCAAGATATTCCAGTTCACAGACTGAATCGCTGTACTAGCGGACATAACACCAGCTATTAAGAAAACCGCTGCTGAAGTCAGTGCGGCATGTACGCGGAACTTCTGGAAGAAGATCATCACGACGTACATGAGTATAAACATCGTAATTACTAAAATTTTCATAGGTTGAATTCTACCACAAAAGAATATGAAATTGGTGACTGTGAATGAAAATTTATAAATAATATAAAAATGGGTGACTGTGAATGAAAATTTATAAATAATATGAAAAGAGCGATTGTAAATGAAAATTTATAAATAATATAAAAATGGGTGACTGTGAATGAAAATCTGAAATGCGTCTAAGAATAGTGCATTTGACTCAAATAATAGTGCAAATCTAGAGATATAATAATTCTACAATTTATGGTAAAATAATTAAATAAAATAAAAAAGAATAGGAAACCTCATAATGACAAAATCAATAAAAGTAAACAAAGATACCACATCTTCTATAGCAAGCGGTATTACTGGCGCGTCTAGCGATTTGAGGCTTAGTCCATTAGCTTCTCAGGATGGCAAATCGACGATAACAGCTAATAAAAGCAGCAAAACAGCTTACGACAAGGTAAGGAACTCTGCTTCAAAGTTTGACGAGACAATAACTGTGGATGCACAGAATATCCGCAGTCTCGGTGTGAAGTTCGATGAATTTGACAGAGATATAAGCATGCAGTTGCAGTCAAAAGCACCAAGGCTAGATAGATAATATGAAGAATTTCACAGAAGAGGAGATAAGAGGCAAACTCAGAGAGTTTGAAAATAAGCATGATGAACTTGAGTATCTGAAGCGCAAAGTAGGTAGTGAAATCGATGATGAACACTATTTTGCAAGTGGTAATGCGCAGCTAAATGAACAAGTCAGATATGAACTTTGCAGAAACGATGATAATGAACTAATCGGTATAATCGACAATACCTGCGATTCACTTGGTATAGCGAGCATGCAGAATTCTAGTGATTATGATGAAGTAAGAAATGAAGTGCAACGTCATCACGTAAGATTGTTCGATGAAGAAGATAGGCTATATCAGCAGCTTATAATTGCGAAAGAAGCAGAAAAGCAGGATAATAGATGATTCGAAAACCTCTATAAGACAGGTGCTAAAATTTTTAAATTCAGCATTCTTAGAAGATATGGAAAGCAGAAATCTACGAAAGGAAGTAATAGTGTGAGTGCAAGTTTTTACTTAGACCCAGCAGAAATCAAAGCCCAGTGCAGAGAGGCAATAGATAACCTGAACGAGGTATCATCAAAGACCATAAATGTAGAGCATAAACTAGATGAATTTATCAATAATAGTGAGCTTGAAAGCAAAGCCTTCGATGCTCTAAAGCAGCAGATTGCAGACTACAAGACAGTGCTACAAAGTATTAGGTCGCTAATTAAATACAATATAGGCGAATACAAAACCCTCATGAGTAGTGTCGGTGATAAAGTCCTGGATGGTGATAAAATCCTCAAAGGACAAGAGTATGCAAGAGGTAGAATTCGTGCATATGAGGATAGGGCAAAACGTTGCCGAGAGAATGCGGTTACATACGCCGCAATCGCAGTCTATGCAGAAAATCAAAGCACAAGAGCATCACTATATGATCACCTAGCAGATAACCACCGCAGGATGCTTGAAATCTGGGAGGAACAAGAACAGGCATACTACGATATAGAGAATTCTACAAAGGACCTATTCAGTACTGGAGATAGCACAGCAGAACAGATAAACGCAGCCCTGTCAGATCTCGGTAAATCATTTAGAGCGGGGGCATTTCATCCAAACCTTGCAGCTTCGTGGCGAGCAAAGCTAAAGGAAGAGGTAAAGGAGCTGGATGCTATAGTGCTCTATGGTATAAAGAGACCAATATCCATAAATGAGGAAACATGGGAGAAATATCAGGGTGAGGTAACGACAAATGTACTTCTACTAGAAAAACAGGGCTGGGCAGTCGATGGTATAAAGGCTTACGCCAGATATATTAACAAGAATATAGCAGGAAAGATTCCAGCCGGTAATGTGCTTGTAGAGATAGATAAGTGCAATAAGCAAACTCAATTAGTTGGTAGTGAAGTCTTTAAAAAGATGTGGTATGCGTGGAAAGCAGAAGGATTATCTGCATCCGAAAGTAAGAAGAAGCTTAAGATGCTTATGAAAGTAACTGGCATGGACGGTATTGATGAGAATTCATCAGCAGAAGAATTAAGGCGTATTGCAAATAAAATTGATCCTAATCTTGAGCCTGACGATAAATTCTGGCGTAGTCTAGCAGGTACCGTAGAAACAGCATATTACTCACCACCTAAAACAAATTTTAATGGAGTTGCATTTGAAGTTGATAAGGCTGTTAAAGGCATATATTCACAAAATGAGATGACAGGAACGCTTGGAAAACGGGTACATTTATTCAGATATGTAATATCCTATCAGCAGGCTGAATACATAAGAAATAAATATACTGATGGGACAGATGAAGAGAAGTTAATAAGGTATCTGAAAGAAAGTGGACATGATGATTGGACAGCAGATGAATCTGCAAGACTTCATCTAAAAATAAATCGAAAAAGCAAGATGTATCCAAATGGGCATAGCTACGCAAATGGAGGCGTGAATATCAAAGTCGTTACTAATGGTAAATTCCATTCAGAGTTTATAATTAATGGTGATGGCAAATTTCTTACACTCTTGGACAAAGATGCTACACAGGATGCTAAAGTAAACTGCTCTAGCTTCAATTATGCAAGGCAAAATGATTATATACATCAAGTCCTAGATGTGAACCCTGCTGGTGAAAAATATAAATACGAACCAATTTTTAGAGGGGAGTCGCTATATGTACATGATAAAAATGGTTGTAGAGTATATAGTTCGGATGGTTATGAGTTGAAATTTGAACCGCCAGCGATTAAAGATATGTCACAATATAAAGATGATATAAATGTGCGTCAGGAATATTTCAGAAAGAGGGTAAAGCTATGAAGAATATTTTTAGTAATAAGAAAGCAATTATTGTTCTTATTGCTTGTTCTTTAATTACAATAATTATAGCTATTATAATGAAAATAACGTTTTTTAAACCTAAACCAATTACTGAAATTAAGACTAACACTGTGTATATAGGCGGTTCTAGAAGTGAATATCCAGATAATGACCAATCAAGGTACTATATTGAGTTCAAAGATAATAAAACATTTATATTAATGTATGATGACACCAGAAGAAATGAGGAAAATTATGATGAGGATGGCGATGGAAGTAAACCAAGACTAGATATATATTTTGGTGAATATGAAATAAAGAATGGCAACTACATATTAAAAACGACAGATAGTGCAGGGGTGTCATTTAAAAACACAATGGCTGTTGCAAAGAAAAAAATTAACTACTATGGTCGTGGAATATTTGAAATAGAAAAATATGTATTAAATCAGTATGGACATAATGCAGAAAGGATTATCTTTAGAACAGGAAAAAGGGAATATATATTGGGATATCAGGATAATAGTGGCAATTATTATGATAAAAATGACTATTATTATCTCCTTTTCAACAAATCTGACATAAAAAAATTGCCCATCTCTATAGAAGAATTCCGCAAGCAGTTCAAGATGGATAAGAAGGCGGAACAGGAGCGCATAGCGGAGCAGAATAGATAGCATATTTGTTATGATAGGTTTTCAGAAAGCTCATATTTGAGCTTTCTGTTTTCAAATTAAGGGATTACGATATAGAGAATTCTACAAAGGACCTATTCAGCACCGGAGATAGCACAGCAGAACAGATAAACGCAGCACTATCAGATCTCGGTAAGTCATTTAAAGCGGGCGCATTTCATCCAAACCTAGATGCTTCATGGAGAGCAAAGCTAAAGGAAGAGACAAAGGAGCTGGATGTTATTAACATGTTCGGCATTAAGAGACCTAAGTCAATAGATGATAAAACATGGGAAAAGTACCAAGAGGATGTTACAGCTAAGGTGCTACTGTTAGAAAAACAGGGCTGGCCTATAGAGAGCATTAAAGAATTTGGCAAGTACTTCAAAGAGATGCTTGGGAGAAAAGGTCAATCTTCCAATATGTCTGAAATCGTATCATCCTGCTATAGCGATACACAAATAGTCGGAACTAAAGTATTTGATAACATGTGGTATGCATGGAAGGCAGATAGAATATCCGCGTCCGAAAGCAAGAAGAAACTATCTGCACTGATGAAAATTACCGGTATGGACAAACTGGATGAAAAATCATCAGCAGACCAACTAAGAGCAGTAGCGGACAAGATAAACAAAAAGATGAAGCCCGATGATAAATTCTGGGGTAGTCTAGCAGGTACAGTAGAAAAGCATACTATCCAAACGGCATGAAAGGTGACTTAGGAAAGCAGCTTCATCTGTTCAGGTACGTAATATCCTATCAGCAGGCTAAATACATAGTGGATAACTACAAAGGGCGAACAGACGAAGAAAAGCTGATAAACTATATAGTCAAAGAGAAAATCTGGAACTGGACAGCAGATGAATCTGCAAGACTTCATCAGAAGCTTTATACTAACTCCCAAAATACAATTATTTATCCAAATGGTCACAGCAATGCAAATGGAGGAGTAAACCTAAAAGTCGTGACCAATACTAGATTCCGTTCAGAGTTTATAATTATTGGAGATGGCAAATTTCTCGCTCTTTTAGATAAAGATGCTACTCAGGATGCAAAAGCAAACTGTTCTAGCTTTAACTATGCACGGAGAAATGATTTTGTGCATAAAGTCCTTGACGTATACCCAACATCAAATAATGAGCCTAAATTTCGAGATGAATCCAAAGTAGTAATGTGTAATGGAGAAAAAATAAAAGACCAAAAAGGAAATAAAGTATTATACGAATCTCCTAGTGAGTTAAATCAAGAAACAAAGGAATTGGTGAAGAAGCATAGAAAGCAGTTTATAGAGAGGTTTAAAGATGCGAAAAACAAGTAAGTCAAAAATTAGATTGGCGATTATAGCCACATTGGCATGTACTGCTATTGTAACAGTACAATACCTTGTTTTAAAGCCTTCGGTAATTAATCAAATACAAATTAATAGAGTATATATTGGCGGATTGTTTACTGAATATCCCACAAAATATCAACCAAGATGCTACATTGAATTCAAAGAAAAAAACAAATATGTATTTGTATATGACGATAGCAGAGGAACGTATGAAGATTATAATGAAGATGGTGATGGGAGAAAACCACATATAGATATATATTTTGGTAGATATGACGAAAAAGAAGGATTATATAAACTTACACCGATTAAAAGTGCTAGTGTAGGATTCAAAAATCCAACAGATGCAAGAAAAGGCTTAATTGATGCCTATGGATATTCTAATCTTGAGAACAATAAAGAGATTATAGGACAGGTTGCAGCTAAAAACAAAAAAGGTAATTATGTTATTGGAAATCCAAGTAAAGATGGAGTCACTATAAGTAATAATGGCCTTTACTTTGAGATTTATGATAAATCCGACATAAAGAAACTTCCTAGTTCTGTAGAGGAATTCCGCAAACAGTTCAAGATGGACAAGAAGGCAGAACAGGAGCGCATAGCGGAGCAGAATAGATAGCCCGTTTGTCGGGATGTATTTTCAGAAAGCTCATATTCGAGCTTTCTGTTTTCCTTTGGTCGTAACCAAAGTATATGACAACATGTGGTATGCATGGAAACAGCTACACCTGTTCAGGTACGTAATATCCTACCAGCAAGCTAAATACATCGTGGACAACTACAAAGGGCGAACAGACGAAGAAAAGCTGATAAACTATATAGTCAAAGAGAAAATCTGGAACTGGACAGCAGAGGAGTCTACAAGGCTGCATCTTAAGTCATATAACAAGGGTGAGCAGTATCCAGATGGACACAGCTATGCAAATGGAGGAGTAAACCTTAAAGTTGTGACCAATGCCAGATTTCGTTCAGAGTTTATAATTAATGGGGATGGTAAATTTCTCACTCTTTTGGACGAGCATGCTACTCAGGATGCCAAGGTAAACTGTTCTAGCTTCAATTATGCACGTCGTAATGATTACATCCACACCGTTTTGGATGTTAATCCTGCAAAACCAAAATATAATTATGAGCCAAAGTTTCGGAATGATGCATATTTGGTGAGAGATAATAATGGCGATATAATCAAAGGAAAAGAGTTCATATCACCAAAACACATTAACACAGAAGATGAGAAAGCTTGGGAAATGCGTAAAAAAGCATTTAATAATGAGGTGTTATCATGGAAAAAATAAACAACAGAGGAAAAGTAAAGTTCGCTGTTGCAATGATAATTATAACTGGTTGTTTTGCAGTAGCATCAAAAGTATTAATTATAGATCCTCAATATATCGATAGAGTTAAGACTAACAAAATATATATTGGAGGTTTTGAAAAAAATATCCTAATGAAAACGATCCGAGATTTTATATCGAATTCAAAGAGGATGGTACTTTTGTTGCAATGCAAGATGATAGCAGGGGGAATGAGGACGATTATTATGAAGATGGAACCAGTGGGTCTCCGAGCATAGAAGTATATTTTGGCATATATGAAGTAAAAAAAGGTAATTATATATTAACTACAACGGATAGTGCGGGTATAAAATTTTTCGATACAGATGCTGTTAAAAAGAAAAAGATTAGTTATTATAGCCGAGGAGTATTCGAAAGTGATAAGCGTATTTCAAAGAGCCAAGGTAGAGTTGCAGAAAAAAGTGTTATTTTAACAAAAAATGGATACTATGTCCTAGGGTATATGGATAAAAATAATGGATCATATGACAGACATCGTTATTTTTGCATTCTTTACAACAAATCCGATATTAAAAAGCTCCCAAGCAGCCCGGAGGAATTCCGCAAACAGTTCAAGATGGACAAGAAAGCTGAACAGGAGCGCCTAGCGGAGCAGAAGCGTTTAGCAGAGCAAAGTCAGTAGACAATTTTCAGAAAGCTCGTATTCAAGCTTTCTGTTTTCCTTTGGTCGTAACCAAAGTATATGACAACATGTGGTGTGCATGGAAAGCAGCTACATCTCTTTAGGTACGTAATATCCTACCAGCAGGCCGAATACATAGTGGACAACTACAAAGGTCGAACAGACGAAGAAAAGCTGATAAACTATATAGTAAAAGAGAAAATCTGGAACTGGACAGCGGAGGAGTCTACAAGACTTCACCTTAAGCATTATAAAGACGAATATGGAAGTAATACTTATTACCCTGATGGACACAGTTATGCAAATGGCGGAATAAACCTCAAGGTTGTTACCAATGCGAGATTTCGCTCAGAGTTTATAATTAATGGGGATGGTAAATTCCTAACCCTTTTAGACAAAGATGCTACTCAGGATGCAAAAGTAAACTGTTCTAGCTTTAACTATGCAAGGCAAAATGATTATATACATCAAGTCCTAGATGTGAACCCTGCTGGTGAGAATTACAATTATGAACATCAATTTAGAGAAGAAGCTAGATACATTCATGATAAATATGGCAACAGAATAATTGATACAAACACAGGAAAAGAAAAAATATTTGCTGCACCTAAATTATCTAATATGAATCAATATGAAAATAATGTTAATAAATTTCAGAAAAAATTTAAGGGAAGAGTTCTATCATGAGTAGTAAATGTAAAAAAATGGGTCTTTGCTCTATCGCAATTATTATAGTACTGATAATGCTTGTTATTATAAGAAATGCATGTTTTAAACCAGATTATATTAAGGAAATAAGAAATAATCATGTGTATTTATGTGGTTTCTATGGCAGATATCCACAAAACCATCAACAAAGATTCTATATAGAATTTAAAAAAAATAAAACATTTATCTTAATGGATGATTGTAGTAGAGGAACTATTGATGATTATGATCAGGATGGTGACGGGAGTCATCCGCATATAAAGATTATTTATGGCAAATATGTAATTGATAGAAATAACAGATATATCCTATCTAAGGCTAAATCTGCATATGTTGAATTTAAGGATGTGGGTGCGGTTAACTCGAATGAAATTAATTATTACTATACTAGAACATTCAGTCAATACGAAGTCATGACAGAAAGAGTATTTACAAATGATAAAGGGAACTATATATTATCAAGAACGTCTATGGACAAAAAAGCCATAGATAAGAAATGGTACTATTACATATACAACAAATCCGACATAAAAAAACTTCCAAGCAGCCCAGAAGAATTCCGCAAGCAGTTCAAGATGGATAAGAAGGCGGAGCAGGAGCGCCTAGCGGAGTAGGCGCGTTAAGCAGAGCAAAGTCAGTAGACAATTTTCAGAAAGCTCGTATTCGAGCTTTCTGTTTTCGCATTAAGTAATGATATACTAAGTGACACTTTAAATCGCATTTTATTTAGACCCATCCGAAATCAAAGCCCAATGTAGAGAGACTATAGATAATCTTAGTGAAGTTAATTCTTATAGAGCAAAAGTTAGACGTGTTTATCAATAACAACGAATATATACCCAGACGGCCACAGTACAGCAAATGGAGGAGTAAATCTCAAGGTTGCGACCAATGCCAGATTTCGTTCAGAGTTTATAATCAATGGGGATGGTAAATTTCTTACTCTTTTAGATAAAGACGCTACACAAGATGCCGTGGTTAACTGCTCCAACTTTAATTATGCAACTGCAAATGATGATTATCACCAGATGTTCGATGTAAAACCAGCACAACCTAAATATGAACCTAGATTTAGAGATAGTGAATTGTATGTAAAAGATAAGAGTGGTGTATTAAATGAAAATAAAAAATATATTGCACCAGAGAAAAGGGATATGTATAAGTATAACGAAGATATAAAAAATCGCCGAGATAATTTTAGAAAGAAGACAAGTCATGAAAGAAGCAATTAATGTAAAAAAGATAGTTGTTATTGCAATTTGTCTAATAGTTTTTGTGATTATAGTTTCAGTAGTTCTGAAACTAACATTTTTTAAACCTAAACCAATTACAGAGATTAAAAAAAACAAAGTATATATTGGAGGTTCAGGACTTGAGTATCCAGAGTCTGATCAATCAAGGTATTATGTTGAATTTAAAGAAGATGGGACATATATTTTGATGTATGACGATAGCAGGCGTAGTCAAGAGGATTATGGAGATGATGGGGCTGGCTATGCGCAAAATATAATCTATTTCTTTGGCAAGTATAAAATGGAAAATGGGAACTACTTAATGAAACCCACTAATGGGGCTAGAGTTGTATTTAAAGATTCAGCTTCAGTAGATAGAGGTGTAATCTCTTTTTATAAAGAAAAAAACTATGAGAAGGATTTTCGTGCAGTGGGTGATATAGTATGTAAGCTCAAAAATGGAGAATATATGCTAGGAGCTCCAACAGAGGACAAGAAATCATATAGAAAAGATGTATATTATTACCTCCTGTATAGTAAACCTGATATAAAGAAACTACCTAGTTCAGTAGAGGAATTCCGTAAGCAGTATAAGATGGACAAGAAGGCGGAACAGGAGCGTTTAGCAGAGCAAAGTCAGTAGACGATTTTCAGAAAGCTCGTATTCGAGCTTTCTGTTATTCTTTAGTCGGCGCCAAATTCATTCAGCTTCCAGCATATTCTCAAGCCTTCTGCCCAGTGACAGGAGCGTATCCACGTCAGATATGCTGCCTGTTGCAAAAGGGTTCCAGTTAGGGGATAGTAAACTCCCACCTTCCCTGGCTCTGGCGCGAAGTTTTATATCTTCGTAGTCAGTGAAGATATCTAATGAGGCAGCTTTAGCGAAAAATTTAGAACTTGAGCCCTTGAATTTGCAAGAAACCACAGTGCCCGAGAGAATCTCAATATCATCACACAGAATGGCAACTTCGCTTCCGTCAAGTGTGACGGTATAGTCTTTGACAAATCTCGATTGAAATTTTTTAGCGATATAAAAGCTGAAATTAACACAGGCAAAAACCAATAAGATGAAAATATTTGGATGGGACCTAGTCACATCACTGAGTTTAAGGTAGAACAGAATCAGTTGTATCGCTAGGATGGGCAGCATTATTAGAGCAGGGAAAAGAAGCCCTACATAAATGTCTGATTTAGCAGTTGATGCAGAAAAAGTATATCTCTCCATGTTAGTACCTCGTATTTTGCAAATAACTATCTTTATCTTATAACTAATCGTGAGGAGCTGCTAGAAATATTTTAGCTTAGCTGCAGAAATATAAGTGAGAATCAACAAAAGAGAAGCCAGCGCATTGCTTGCTTCTCTTAATTCGTATCATCGCAAATATATTGGTCCGTGCACCGACGGACCGAGGTTCTCGCTTCGATGTTCGTGTAGCGCGGGGATTATAGGGATCCTTTTGCCGGTATAATATCGATTACGAAAGCCGTAAATTTTTACCAATTTGTCGCTATATCTATCTGCGTTGGATTACTTGCCGCAAAACCACCTGTATCGCATACGATTCCAGTTCCAAGAGATGTTGGGACTAAAGAACCCTTAGGGTGAGTCTTGTAGCTAGCTGCAACCATTACGTAGTTGCCTAGCATCTTAACTCCGTCAGCTCTAACCCAGTAGTCAGATGACGAATATCCAAACCTGCCCATAGCTGATACGACTCTCGACATGTTGAGGTTGTAGTAGGTCTCCTTGCCAGAAGGACCGTTGTTGGTACCCTTGGACTTAGAGAGTACACTTCCAGAATAAGTGTATTTTATGGAAGTAGCTGTGCGACTCGACTCGCTGTTCTTTGCTTCCTCTTCAGCTTTCTTCTTTGCCTTCTCATCCTCGACTGCCTTTATCGTATTAGTTCCAGTTGAAACTAAAGGAGCTGAATAAGAAGTGGTAGTTGCATGAGTAGCAACAGTGTCAGCTGCTGAATCTGTCATAGTTGGGACAGACAAATCAGCTGCATCAACAGCAACTTCAATCTCAGTGCAGTCTGGAATGTCGGATTCCTGCTTGTGCTGAGCAGTTATCTTTGCGGGGATGCCTGTACGAGCTGAATCGGACTGAGTAGCAGCAGCGACGTACTTGCTCGTAGACACTACGAAGATGAGTAGTAGACATACGAGAGACACGAGGTGCGCTATCGATCTAATCTTTGCGTAATTCATACTGTCTCCTTACGTTCGGAATAACTTATGTTGCCTATTGTACCAAATAAATAAATGAAAAATCTAAAGGCTATGTGAAAATTGCAACACGGTGATTATATAAAATCAAACACATTGCCGAGCGGATTACTAGGCAAAAGGGAATGCTTCGAGCCTGGTATTGTGATGCATAGCATGACGATTTGCTTAATTTAAAATCGAATATATGGTATGATTAATGTTAACTAAATGTAATTTTGTGTGGAGAGCATGCTATGAATGATATGAGAAGCACGATTAATAGTGAGGCTACAGCTAACCCATTTGGAGCTAACTCGTTTATCGAGAAGAAAGGCTCGGATTGTGGTCGGTACTGGTACAAGGATATTCGAGAGATTACAACGCTCAAGGATCTTCTTGCTGGAAGCGTTGAAAAGCACAGTGAGAGACCTGCATTTTGGGTAAAAGAAAAACGTGGTGGAGAATACATCCCCGTATCTTATGAGGTTCTAGGCCATGATGTCGAAGCCATTGGCACTATGCTGCTTGAGCTGGTAGATGATGAGAGACGCGTTGCGATCATTGGAGAGGGGAGCTATGAGTGGATAGCCTCCTATCTTGCGGTTATGAATGCAGGACTTGTTGTGGTTCCAATCGACAAAGAGCTCGGTGGGGAAGAGATAAAGAACCTCCTCGATGCGTCAAACTGCCATACGGTAATCTGTTCATCTGAATGTGCCCCTAAGCTCTCTAATATCATAACAATCACAGATCTTATAATCACAGAATTTTACGGCGATAGAGTATCGCTCGAGGATGAGCCAAAGACACTTCTTAGGGATGTGACTAAATTTGAAAGGGCTGGTAGGAAGGTTTATCTATGGAGAGCGTTGATAGTGGAGGGAGAGGATAAGCTTGCAAGGGGAGATACTTCTTTTGCAGATGCTGAAATAGATCCCGACGAAATGGCAGTAATTCTCTTCACTTCAGGGACTACAGGCACTCCTAAGGGAGTCATGCTAACTCATCGCAATATCACGGTAAATATCATGGATGTGTGCCGCGTGGCGAACATCCATCCATGGGATAAGACGCTCTCGATACTGCCTATTCACCACACTTATGAATGCACGCTCGGAATGTTACTCGTGCTATATCGAGGGGCAAGCACTGCATTTTGCGAGGGCATGAAATATATCGTCAAGAATATGCACGAAGCTGAGAATACGGTTGTTATAGTTGTACCGAGGGTTCTCGAGATGATTCACGGCCGAATCATGAAAACCACTAAGAAGTCGGGAAAGGAAAAGACGTTCAGGAGAGCTCTGAAGGCTAGCCGCAGCGCGCGAAAGTTCGGCGTAAATGTGAGCAGAACTCTATTTAAGCAGATTATAAATGAACTAGGCGGCAAGCTCAGACTCGTAATCACAGGAGCTGCTGCGCTTGCACCAGATATTTGTAGGGACTTTGAAGACTTTGGGATTATGGTGCTTCAGGGGTATGGAATGACCGAATGCACACCGCTAATTACAGGCACACCTCAGAGCGCTTCTAAGACGAGGTATGATAAATCTGGATCTGTAGGAGTGCCAGTGGAGACTGGAACAGTGCGTATCATTAACCCGGATGAAAATGGCATTGGAGAGATATTATTTAAAGGTCCAAATGTTATGCTCGGCTACTATAACCTCCCCGAGGCAACTGAGGAAGTGCTTGAGGATGGCTGGCTCAGAACTGGCGATATCGGATACTTCGATGCGGATGGCTGGCTGTTTCTGACTGGTCGCGCTAAGAATGTAATCGTAACGAATGCTGGAGAGAACATCTATCCTGAGGAAATTGAGGACTATATCAACAGACATCAGTACATATCTGATTCGATGGTATTCGCATCAGGCGAATCAGAGGATGTAGTTGCAGTACAGATTCTTCCAGATAAAGACGAGATAAAGGATGAACTCGGAAGTGTTCCATCAGACGATGAGCTTGAAACGCTCATAAAAGGAGTTGTCACGGAGCTCAATATGGGGCTCGCTCCGTTCAAGCGAATCCGTGAGGTCTACGTCCGCAAAGAAGATTTCGTGAGGACGACTACGCGCAAGATCAAACGACAGGATAATAAGCTGGAGGATTTGAAGTAGGGAGAAACGAGGCTAATCTTTAAAACCATACAAAAGCCATTTTTTAGATAACACTAAAAAATGGCTTTTAAGATGTGAAAATTAAATGCTATCAAAGTATGACTATGTAAAATAAAAGCGCAACCCTATCGAGTTGCGCCTTTTGGTGCGTGATCAGGGGTTCGAACCCTGGACACCCTGATTAAGAGTCTCGTTTTATTATTAGTGATTTTAGCCCTTATTAGATTAATACCACAGGCTATACCCCACGACTATATTTATCTATTAGTTCTGCCGCATTGTTAAGTGCTGCATTTGATTTATGAGTATATATCTTTGATGTGACAGCTATATCCTCATGCCCCATAAGTTCCTTAGCTACATTAATTGGTACACCTGCAGCTTGTAAGTCGGTACAGTAAGTATGTCTATAACAATATAAGGTTAGATCTGCTTGAACAAAATAAGGTGGCATAACCTGGTGCTTCTGTGGATGAACCTTACAGCCTGCAGCTATATTCATTTCGCGTTTAAAGTTCTTCCACAAATCGTTTATAGATGACTTAGTATATCTTTCACCTCTTGTATTCGCACAAATAAGCAATGAATCATTTGTAATATCATCATGCTCTGCAATTAACCTATCTAACAATATTCCTGGAATAGGTATGCTCCGCATTCCAGCTTTAGTCTTTGTAAATCCTCGAACTATTCCGTCTGATTTCAAAGCTTTATTCACAGTTACACGTTTGGATACAAAGTCAATGTCAGACCACTGCAGAGGTACGATCTCTTGAGGCCTAAGACCACAATACAACATAAGCAATATAAATAGTCCGCCTCGGTGATAATTTGCAACCTTGAGTGAAATTTCTCGTTCCTCGCTAGTTAAAGCTCGCCTCTTTTTAGGAGTCCTTCCTTGAGGCTTTTTTATACCGGTCATAGGATTTTGCACAACGAGTTCATTTTCAAGTGCAGTATTAAATATTTGATTCAAAATATCATAGATTTTAGCATTGAATGAGTATGAATAATCCTGAAGAGGATTCAGCACTTTTCTGATATGAAGAGGCTTAACAGAGCTTAATCTCATATGACCAATAGCTGGAATAATGAATCGATCACACATGGCCTGGATATCTTTATACCATCGATAATTAACTTCTGGCTCTTTGTAATTATCTAGCCACTCATTAATCCATATAAAGACTTGAGTATTACGACTAATCTCTACCTTGCCAGCTTCAAGTTGCGATTTAAGAATAGCTCTTTTTTCAATGGCTTCTAATTCAGTCTTGCCATACACATATCTGCGCTTACCCTCAAAGGTAAATGTCTTTTTGTAATAATCAGCCATGACATATCCATTTCCGAGCACAAAAAATACCCTGCTTGTAATAACAAGGCATCGCTGATATACTTTTATCGGAACTTTGTGTATCTCAAACGATGCCAATTTCTACGACCGTGCCTGTTGCAGCAGGTGCGGTCGTTTATATAGCTAAACTAACTATTACTTAAATCATTAAGTAATGTATAAATAGTGTTGGCGAAGTTATAATTTGCCATATGGGGACTTTCCTTAAGATGGTAATAATATTTATTACCATCAAGTTTCACTTTTGTGATCAAACCCTTATCTTCCAAAGAATTAAGATACTTTAATGTTGTATTTTTATGAATGGAAAGATGTGAATCTAAATCCTTTCTAGTTGCAAGTGTCTTTGTTAGTATAAAAGATAATATTTCTTTTTCTGTTGGATTATCAACTATACCACTTTCTACAATAGTTGTATCCCACAGTTTAAATTTTACAAACTCAAAAGATGATTCTAACTCGGGCGCTCTCAATTTGTAAGTTGTTGCCGCATCCATAATTTTAGGTATACCAGACCCCGCACGCTCACATATATTTATCAATCTAAACATTTCCTGAATATAGTGGTTGCGTGGTTCAGAATGTCCACCTTTAAAAAAATCATACTTGCTAATTCTTAGAGAACCACCATTATAAAATTCAATATAATGAGGATATCTAGTGATCTTTATACCGATATTATTTAAAAAATCATTATGAATAATCGAATTAACAAAAGCTTCACGTATAGCAATTTTTAACTTGGAAATCCCCGCTCTAGTAGTGCCATCCTCTAGAATAGCAGAGGAATCATTTAATGTTAAAAATAACTTTTCCTGAACAATAGAAAAAAATGTTAATAAGTTATCTTCTCCCCAAGTTCCGTCATATATAATTCTGTCTTTAAATTTGCCATTTAAAAGGAAATCTTCTTTATGAATATACTCAACATGATAATGCGGTAAGTATTCCTTTATTGAGGAATGCAATCCAAACATAAGAAGACCGGCAAGTGTGCAATGCAAATTATCATTAACACGATCTCTTTTCATTGCACCAATCTTAACTAAAAAATCTTCTTTTGATAGCAATAGAAAAGGATGTTCAGGATTATTTTTTTTGATTAAATCTAAGTATGTGGAGATTGATTCTGGATCTAAATCAGATAATTTACAATCAATTAAACCCCTGCTATCATAAGAGTCTTCAGCTGCATCTCGTATCATAGCATTAATTTGTCTTTCGGAACATTTATAGTCACCTGATCCTTGACGGATATATGTGTTTTTAGAATTGCCATTCAAATAAATTGGTTTTTCTTTAAAAGATGCAGCTCGAACATTAATAAGAAGCAGTTCAGTATCTTGATCAGGATAAAATACGCTCATGACATCATCATTTGTTATTAAATTTTTGTTAATTCTTTGAGGATTATTCAAACCATTAAACATATCGTCGATGATTTTTTGTTTATTAGATATTCCTGACGGATATATTTCACCATTTTTTTGAGATGCACCCAAAACTAATATTCCCCCACAAGAATTAGCAAAGGCACTTATAGTTGGGAATGCTTCTTTTGGGAATTCATTTTGAGCTTTTTTAAACTCAAAATGTTCATTTTCACCTTTGCTTAGTATCTTTTCTATATCGATTTTATCATTATTTGTCATAATTCCTCCATATAATTAATGTCGAACATATGCCGCACATGCATCGCACATGATAGCAAACAATACCTAGAGAATGTTCAGCTTAAAGACTTGTAATTTCAACGGTTGTATAAATTATGGATCCGCACATGCACCGCACATGACACTACATAATAAATCAAATCATCGCTTGATGCGACAACGGCATAATTAAATCTATACGATCTCACAAAACAAATCGTTACACATATTTATATTTACATGGAACTTGTTCCATTTTGGAACAGGTTAGATTTTATATCCTTTGTCTTTTGCCGCCTTTACCAACTTTTGATAATTTTTTGAATTCCTATTCTTCATGTTTCGATATCCACCAAAAGATTTTGGTGCTATTTCCGGTAAAAACTCCCAGATCCAGTCATAATCTTTTCTATCTTTACTTAAAGCTTCAAATTCAGCAATGTTTTTTTCAAATTCGGTTTTTTCAGCTTTTGTACGATCATCAATAAAGCGACGGTTGCTTTGCTTTTTTAATGATGACATATTACCGTCTGTAGGTATTGACATACCATAGAAAAATGGATACATATCAAAATTACAATCACAGCGTTTGACTTCGAGATACTTTTTCATAATCTCCGGATTAGGAAATCCGTGAGCTGCATTCGAATCATACAGCCGACCATGAAATCTAGCACAATCCCCGCAAACATTTGGATTTCTGAGAACTTCTACAGCTCCAGCTTCTTGAAGTACCAAATTAAAGTATGACAATGATGAAATATAAGAAGTTGTTGCAGAATTAGAAGTTCTCTTTTTGTTTACCTCTCTTGCCTCATCGAATCGCCGTGCCTGCTTAAGATAGTTCTCAAGACGCTCATAATCTGAATCACTGTAGAATGTGGGTGAGTATGGCATAATTTCAGTAGCCTTTTTTAAACATTCTATCGCCAAGTCGAGATTGCCATCTTGTTTGTAAATTGTGGCTTTGCGTTGCAAAACATACTCTACGCTCTGTGTAAAATCACAATCGCACTCAAAGTTAGTTTTTGGCACAGGGATTCGTTGGATCTGCTCAATTGTATCAAATTTGTAGTACTTTGCAGCTGGTTTAAATTCTGAATCTAAATTGTAACCAATTTCCGTTTCTTTACTGTTCGATTCAACAGTATTATTAACAGTTTGATGCTTGAAAAAATTAAACAAACCCATATAAATGTCCCTTCTGTTTTCCTTAGCTTTAACTAACTACACATACTTATGCAGCACACCAACACATCGCCCGATTATTCTCACTTCTTCGTAGTCAGTAACCATTGCATGATACTCAGGATTACAAGGATTAAGTATCAACGTGTCACCATCCTGCGTAACTCTCTTTAGAGAAGCTTCGTTGTAATCTAACCTTTCAATAGCGTATATTTGGTCTTGAACAAAATCATAAGACTTTGAAATAAAAACTATATCGCCATCGTAGATATTGGCACCGATCATACTGTCTCCTCTTACTCTCAGGCAGTAATCTGCTTTAACATCTGTATCTACTATAAATGTGCCCTGGTAATCATCTTCGCACACCACACCATCACCGGCACATATAGTACCCATGATAGGGAGCTTGTGTGCTGCAGGTAGAATGATATTTGATGGAAGAGGTCGGTCTGAATGATCTAATGATATATCTCCTTCTAATAAGCTAAAAAGTTTATTAAAGTCCATGTTCATTCCGTCGCTAGCCAACTTTATCGTCTCAACTGATGGTGCTATTGGCTTGTTTGTTCCTGGTCTTGCATTACGCTCTAATATAGAGATGTAAGCCTTGCTAATTCCACTCGCTTTAGAAAAAGCTTCCATACTTAAATTGTGCTCTTTTCGATATTTATAGATAATTTCTCCAAGCGTTGACATAAAATCCTCCTAGAAGCCCTTGTAAAACTTGTTATACGAATTATACAATTTTTGTCAAACAAGTTAAACAAAAATCATTGACAATCTATGCGCCAAGATGATTGCAGAAATATGGGAGCACTACGGTGAGAAACTTCAGATTAAACAAACAATTGAAGAATTATCAGAACTTATTACAGCTCTAACCTGGGGCAATAAAGAAGACATCACAGAAGAAATTGGTGATGTGGAAATTATGATTGCACAACTCAAAGGTGGTTTAAATATCAATACAGCTGAAGTAATTCAATACAAACTTAAAAGACAAATGAGAAGAATTATTGAAGAAGCCGATGGGAGGAACCCAAATGAAAGCTAAACCAAAACACATGAGGAAAAGTAGAGTGCATAAATTCTTTGATGATCTACTTGGTGAAAAAAGAGTGAATGAGTATCTTGAACCGCCCGGATCGGACCCGGAAGAAGAGGAAAGAGTGATGGCAGAAATCATTGCAAGATACGAAGATCCTATTAATGTAGAAATGGCAGGAGATTTTCCGCTTGATTAGGTCAAAAGATATCGCAGCTATGTATACGGAAGAGCAGCGTGAGGGTATATGCAAGTGGTGCCGGAAGCATAACTATGATAAATGCGCCACTTGCGCATTTCCCACAGTGCCAGCATGGAAGACTGAAGAGGTTAATAATATTACTGGAGAACTAGAAAATGCTTAATTTAATAATAACTTTCTTAATCACAGGTCTTATGGTTGGAATAGTAGCTCTATCATTCACAGCAATGAAGAGGATGGATGTGGCAAATAAATTATTCATGATAGCAGATGTACTACTCCTTACAGGACTAACAATCCTATTAGTGTGTATATATGTGTATGCATAAATGGAAAACATAAGATATGACAGCGGTAGGCAGAAGATATACTTCTTTCAAAATCGTACATAAATATATAAGAGCACATACTACTTTTACAGATGCTTGCCGCTTTCATATATAGAATTAAAACTTCAAACTTTCTTCCTTATATATAGGAAGAAACAATACGGTAAAATCATCCGGCATTAAGCCGGATTAAGAGTTCAAATGAGTATTAACAAGTCAGGCATTTAAGTAACTATGATAAGAACGAAAAAATATTACACTGGAGATTATCTCGAGTTAGAAATATATAATGTGTCTCCAAGGAAGAGAATTATAAAAAGAGCAGAAAAAAGACATGAGTCATCACCGGCACAGAAAAATCTTAATTCGAAAAGGAGTCAGAGATACTTTGTCAGATTATGCAATCTTAATTTCAAAGAGGGAGACTTTAGCATAGATCTCACATATGACGATGCTCACCTGCCATATGACAGAGAGCAGGTACTTAAGGACATAACTAACTATGTGGCAAGAGTCCGCAGGGAGATGAAAAAGAGATCCAGTGAGCCAGTGAAATATGTGTATGTAATCTCAAATCACAAGGGAGATGATACTGGCTCAAAAGCAAGACCTCATATCCACATGATATTTGGAAATGTGGATAGAGATGTCATAGAGGATAAGTGGAAGGCTGGATTTTCAAATTCTGACAAGCTTAAATTTGATGAATACGGAATCACAGGCAAAGCTCTATATATGGCTAGACAGGGTAAGAGTAAAAGATGCTGGGGTAGCTCCATAAATTTAGAAAAGCCTGATCCTATAGTTTCAGATAAAGCTATAACTAAATCCCAGATGGAGAGAATTATTAATGATCCATCAGATGGGCTATATATCTCTAAGCTTATTAATAAAAACAACAAGACAAGGTACACATTTACGGATTGCCTTGTTGAACATGATGGAAGGCAATTGGCTTTGTTTGGGCAAGACGAAGAAAACGGAGGTAATGGTTCTGGGTTCAGCTTGCTTATACGAATGCGAAAAACAGAAAATTGCAGAAGATGATGAGTTACTCTAGCGAGTAAGATTGTTTAAGTGGGATGAAATATGACAAAAAAAGAAATGGAAGAGCTTATATCGATTAAGCAAGAAATAAACGCAATAGAGATGTCATTGTGTGCTCCTAAAAGCACATATACTTTTGCGTTCTATAAAGATTATAAAACTGGATATCCTATTCCTAAAATAGAGATGGGATATGATGACGGTTCAATATGCAAGGACCAATTGATAAAAAAGCTTATTGCGACAAAGAAGAAATTGCAAGCTAAGATAATTGATGCAGAGAGATTTATTGAGACTCAAACGGATAGTGAGCTTAGAACTATCTTGCGTAGCTATTACATAAACGGATTAAGCCAGGAAGAGATAGGGAAGCTTCTTGGTTATGACAGAAGCACAATAACTAAGAAGTTAAAACGGTTTTGGAAAATGAAGATTTAATAGTGAAAAAGTAAGATTCACACAATTCACTTTTTTTCCTGATAAAATGATAGTGTAGAAAGTGTCGAAGAGACACAGGTTTTTCTCCCAAGCTATAAACATTCGGAAAAGGTCGCTGCAAGGCGTCCTTTTTCAATGCGTGGGTATAAAGAAATCACCAGATAGGACGGATTTGAACAGCTGCTTCGTTGCATGCTGTTTTTTTAATGAATTTTAAACAGTGCAGGAAGAACGATGCAGGCGAATGAAGAAAAGAAAAAGACCGCAATGGAACTTTATGAAAGCGGTGAAAACTTAATATTTATTGCCCAAAAACTAGAGGTCAAAGAGTCGACTTTGAGGTCATGGAAAAGACGTGGGAAATGGGAGCAAAGTGCAACGCCAAAAACGTTGCAAAAAATGCAGTCAAAAAAGGCAACTGAAAAGCATCTGAAAAAGGAACTCGGAGATGAGGCGGAAAAACTTGTCGAAAATAAACTTCTTACATCTAATCAAAAATTATTTTGTATATATTATGTGACCTGTTTTAATGCTACAAAAGCATACCAAAAAGCATATAAATGTAGCCGTAAAACAGCAGGGTCAAATGGATACAGAATGCTGAAAAATGCTGAAATCAAAAAGTGTATTAGGGAGCTAAAGGAAAACAGGCTTAATAAAGCTATGTTAAATCCATCTGATATCTTCCAAAAATACATAGATATTGCATTCTTGGATATAACCGACTTTGTAGAATTTGGAAGTGAAAAAACAGAGGATGGAACAAGTCAAAGCTATATGAGATTCAAGAGCGATACGAAAGTTGATGGCACTCTGATAGCTGAAATATCTATGGGGCAGACGAAGAAAATTAAACTCGAGGATAGGCAAAAGGCTCTAGCCTGGCTAGCGGATCATATGGACTTAGCCACAGAAGAGCAAAAGGCTCAAGTTGAATATATTAAGTCAAAGACAGCTGCAGTTAATAAAGCCTTAACTGGAGAAGGGGCAGAGATTGAAGATGTTGATGACTTAGAGGAAGAGATATATGGCAGTACCGAAGAGTAAAGAGCCTGTTAAGAGAAAGAGCATTCCTTACAGGTTTGGAGATAAGCACAAGGCATATATGAGGCGATCCAGAGACTGCACATATAATGTCGCAGAAGGTTCTATCCGTGCAGGTAAGACAACGGATAACATATTTGCTTTTGCTCATGAGCTGAAGAGGACAAAGGACAAGCTACATCTAGCTAGTGGTTCAACCCTGGGAAATGCAAAACTTAACATTGGAGATGCAAACGGATTCGGACTTGAACACATATTCAGAGGGCAATGTCACTGGGGAAAATTTAAAGGTAACGAGGCTCTGTATATACAAGGACCGTCTACAAACAGGAAACTAAGAGTGGTTATATTTGCAGGTGGCGGTAAAGCTGACTCATATAAAAAAGTTCGTGGTAACTCGTACGGCATGTGGATAGCTACAGAGATAAATCTGCATCATGACTCCATGATAAAAGAGTGTATCAACCGTACGGCAGCAGCTAAGATGCGTAAATTCTTTTGGGATTTAAACCCTGATAATCCATATGCAGCGATATACAAGGATTACATAGAAAAGTACGCAGCGAAAGCAGCTGCAGGTGAGTTTCCTAGTGGATATAATTACGAGCATTTCACTTTGTTTGATAACGTAACGATTAGCAAGCAGAGACAGCAAGAACTGATGGCAGACTATGATCCTGAAACAATATGGTACAGGAGAGACATACTCGGAGAGAGATGTGCTGCAGAGGGTGTCATATATAAAAGCTTTGCTGATAATCCAAGTAAACACATTCGGATATTCAAGGACTATAGCGAAAAGCAGGAATGGTTAAGAACCATTCACTTTATATCAATAGGGATAGATTTTGGAGGAAACAGGTCGTTAACAACATTTGTAGCTTCAGCAGTCCACTACAGATTCCAGGAGGTCGATGTAGTAAAAGATGCAAACATCGAAGGGAAAAAGGGTGATATAGATCCTGACAAGCTTAATAAGAGCTTCTTGATATTTTACAAGGAGCTGAAGAGGGATTTTCCCGGAATTCCTATACTCTACATATTCGCCGATAATGAAGCACAGTATCTGATAAACGGATTAGCTAAAGCATGCAGGGCAGCAGGTATCACAGCAAGCATAGGTGATAGTGCAAAAAAGAAGATTACGGATCGTGTGTACTGCGGTAATACATTGCTGGCTAGTGGAAGGATGAAGGTATTACCGGAGTGCAAACTTCTAATAGCCGGTTTGAAGTCAGCGATATGGGATCCAAAGGAAGCTGAAAAGGGAAAGGATGTTCGCCTAGATAATTTTAGCAGTGACATAGATATATTAGACGCATGGGAATATTCATGGGAGCGATTTATGAAAAAGCTGCTTCCTGAATCCAAAAGGAGTAACTGATGAATATAAATACCGTTATTGATTACTTAAATAAAAAATACGACATAAAGCTTGATAGTAGCTACTACCAAAATATATCGATATGGAGAGACTGGTGGATGGGATATTATGCTCCATTCCACACTTTTGCAGAGGTTGGTTTAGATGGCAAGAAGAAAGAGCGTAAACTCTATACACTAAAGATGGCGAAGCAGGTGTGCGAAGACTGGGCATCAGGACTACTGAATGATGAGCTACATATTGCCATCGATGATGAAGCATCCGAGACATACATACTCGGAGAAAAGGATGCTGATGAAGATGGAAAAGAAGACAAGACACCTAAGAAAGATATATTCAAGGGTGTACTTAGAAACAATGCCTTTCGTCAGCAAGGTAACCGACTGATAGAAAAGAGCTTTGCATTTGGTACAGGTGCATTTGTGTTAAGAGCCGAAAATATAAAGCTCGGTAGGAACGATAAGATAATCCGAAATCCGGATATAGACATTCGAATCGAATATCTATCTGCAGATCACATAATCCCTCTATCTGTACATGCGGGCAAGATAACAGAGGTTGTATTTGCATCTGAGGTGCTGCAGTTAGGTGTGAAGATGATATATCTTGAAACTCACAGGCTGGTAGATGGGCAGTACGTAATTACAAACGAGTACTTCAAAGCTGAAGAGGGTAGCCTTATAAAGCAAGAACTTCCAGATGGAATACTTGAAGAAATGACAACAGGGGGAAACGTTCCTCTGTTTTCTATCGTTATGCCAAATATCGAGAACAATATATCTCCAGGCTCTCCACTAGGAATTTCCGTATTTGCGAATGCACTAGACAACCTTGAAGGAGTAGACCTTGCATACAACAATTTCAACAAGGACTTCAAGCTTGGAGGCAAAAAGGTATTCATGAATAGCCGTATTGTTCGTAGAAATGAAAGAGGAGAGACCATTACTCCTGATGATGTAGCGCAGCAGCTATTTGTGGAAACAGGTGATGACCTGATAGATGATGACGGCACAAAGAAGTTTATTCAGGAACACAATCCATCTCTCAGAGTATCAGAGAACGTAGAAGGGGTTCAGGCTCAACTAGATTTACTATCGTTTAAATGTGGACTGGGGACAAAGTTCTATCACTTCAATAGTGGTACAGGATCTGTTCAGGTAACCGCTACAGAATATCTTGGTGGACGTCAAGATTTGACTAGAAATACAGGGAAACACTCTCTTATTGTCAAAGATGCACTTGAATCACTTATCAGATCAATCCTATGGGTAAAGAAAGAGCTTGGAGGTGGCACGGTAGATCCAGAAACAAAGATTGAAATAGACCTTGGAGATAGCTTCATTACTGATAGTGCATCTGAAAGGGCTCAAGACATGCAGGATGTAAGGGAAGGTATTATGAATAAATGGGAGTATAGAGCTAAGTGGTATGGAGAAAGTGACGACACTGCAAAAGCTAATATTCCTGAAAGTAGTTATGAAGAGGATCCATTCGGGTTTAATCAAAAATAAAGCAGCTGATAGTTAAGGAGGATGTATGCTTACACCGGAATTCTTACATGAAGCACCAGAAGGATTGCTTGAACTATATAGAGAAACAGAGGAAGCAATATTAGCCGACATGGCAAGGCGTATATCCACATATGATTTCTATATCCCTGCTGCACAATGGCAGAAGAGGAAACTCGAAGCTATGGGTATGTTTGAGGCAGAGATAAACAGGAGACTGTCTCAGCTTACAGGTAGAAGCATTCAAGAAATCAAGGAACTCATGAAAGAAGCAGGGATGGAAACAATAGCTAATGATGATCGGATTCATACAATTGCAGGAAAGAAATGCCCACCACTGGAAGCTAGTCCATCTCTGATAGCTGTAATGAATTCCGGATATAGACGAACGGCAAAAGCTTTTCGCAATCTCACGAGAAGTACTGCAGCTAATGCATCCAAACAGTTTAGCAAGATACTTGACCAAGCATATATGCAAGTAATATCCGGAGCATTTGATACAGAAACAGCCATAAGAAATGCAATCAAGGCATTAGCTGAAAAAGGGATTGAGTCAGTAAGGTATCCTTCGGGGCGTGTGGACAATATAGAAGTGGCAGCTAGAAGAGCTATTGTGACCGGTATTAATCAGACAGCTGGAGATATGCAGCTTGCAAGAGCGGAAGATGTGGATAGCGAATACGTGGAAACGACAGCACATGCCGGAGCGCGTCCTGAACATGAGGTGTGGCAAGGCAAGGTGTTTAAACTACATGGTAAGGAACCGGGATACCCTAACTTCTATGAAGCTACAGGGTACGGAACAGGACCAGGGTTATGCGGATATAATTGCAGGCACAATTTCCATCCGTTCTATCCTGGATTATCAACTCCTGCTTATAGCGATCAGATGTTGGCCGAATATGTAGCTAAGGATTACTTATACAATGGCAAGAAATATACAGAGTATGAAGTATCTCAGATGCAGAGGTATTACGAAAGAGCTCGGAGGAGATGGAAACGAGAATACCTAATGCAAGAAGCTGCAGGGCTTGATACAACAGAATCCAGTGTAAAGATGCGATCATATATGGAAAAATTGAAGAACCTGGAAGATCAGACAGGCATGCCATCACAGCATGACCGTATGATAGTAGCAGGTTTTGGAAAAGGTGAAGCCGGTAAATCTCAATGGGAAGCGAGGAAATATTACCAGTGGTTTCGTAAAGCTTATTCTCTTGAAGGTCAAGGAATGAGAAAAACACTTGCAAGCTATTACGACATGAAGTACAATAACCCTCCTGAGTACAAGTTATTCAAAAAATATGTGTTATCTGTTAATAAAGCTGAGTTTTCCCCACTAACTGGGTTTCTTGTATATAGAGAAACAGCGCGTCAGATTGAAGAGCAGATTATGGGGCTAAAGACGCCACAGAATATCGAGATTATGGATTATTCCTCTCATTTTGTCGGCAGAATGATTGGGCGTTCTGCTTTGGATAGAGAATATAATAGAGCAGGTGTTAGTGTTGAGCAATTAAAAGCTTGTATTACTAATGGAAAAGAGAAAAAGTCCGAACGTCATAAAGACACTATAGTGTTGATAGGCTCAGGATGCCAAGTTACATATAATCCTAAAACTGGTATGCTTGTACAAACTAACAGAAAGGATAGAGGGATATGATTGTTGTAGAAATAAGCGGTGAAGAACAAGAGTTTTTAAAACCATATGTAGAGGAATGGTCTGAGCTAGCAGCAATTAAATTGGAACGTACTGATATTAGGAAATACCTTGATGCTCTTGATGACATGATTCTATGCTATGGTTTTGATAAAAAGATGGAGTTCTATAACGAGATTGGGGAAGGTGCACAATTGATATATGATCGCGTTTTAGATGCATGTGATGATTATGATGATAGAAAAGGTGGAGGGGAATAATGAATACGCTTGAAACAGCATACAAGATTCTGAAAAATTTAGAATCTGCAAAAGATGTTGAATACATGGGCACACTTATTAGTCCTGAACACTTAAATGTATCGGATGAAGAGTGGCTTATGGTCATGAGAAATCTTATTGAAGAGGGTTATGTTCGAGGTGTTGAGATAAGCAAGAATGTGCTCGGAGAAACAAAGGTTGATATTGAAGAGGCTAGGATTACATTGAAGGGAGCGCAGTACCTTCATGAAAACAGCTCAATGCAAAAATTCATGAGGATAGCAACTAATGTAATAACAATAGGTTCAAGTATTAAGTAATAATTAGATTTTTAAAGCAGGCCAATCGGTCTGCTTTTTGCATGCAAAGAAAAGGAGTGACAATGGAATCTTTAGAATTAAAAGACGAGGTAAATATACTTGGAACAGAATATAGCATCAAGAGGCAAAAGGGAAAAGAAACTGCCAAGCTAGAAAATGCAGATGGCATATGTGAATTTTATTCAAAGGAGATTGTAATTGATGACTTTGAACCAACTTCGGAAACAGTTGCTAATCCCAATTTATATAAAAAGAAGGTGTTAAGACATGAGATTGTGCATGCCTTTCTATATGAATCTGGGCTTGATGTAAGTTCAGAATGGGCAAGAAACGAAGAGATAGTTGACTGGATAGCACTTCAAGCTCCTAAACTACAAAAAGCATTTGAAGAGGCAGGGTGCTTATAACATCAGATAAATTGCAGAGGGTGCGCACCTCTGTTTTTTATATTCGCCCAGTCAAGGCGTAAAACTGACGGAATTTTATTACTCGCCTGCTCATCGGCGTAAAATGTGAGCCGCATCGGCGTCGCCTGCCGTAAAAGATGGCGTAGCGGATAAAAGAATGGAGGACACAATGAAAAGAGAAGAGATCGAGAAAGTTTTGAAGGAAGCTGGAGTATCTGATGAAAAGCTGAAAGATACCGTCGAAAACATCCTTGCAGAAAATGGCAAAGACATTAAAGCAGCACAGGACAAGACAGCACAGGACAAACAGAAAGAACTTGATACAGCTGAACAGACTATCAAGGGTCTGAAAGAGAAGGTCGATAAGTTCGATGGGGTCGATGTTGACAAGCTGCGTAATGATGCCAAAGAGCTACAGGATAAGTATGATGCTGATATTGCAGCAGAGAAAAAGAAGACTAGCGACCTACAAAAGGAATACGCCTTAAAGGATGCACTAAGAGGTCAAGGTGCACTGGATCCTGATTACATCGTGTATAAGCATGGTGGCATCGATAAGTTTGCTTTTGATAGCCAGGGTAATCCTATAGGTCTATCTGACATCCTAAAGCCAATGATGGAAGCATCACCGGCATTGTTTAAAAAGGATGATGGCGACGATGGTGCAACTGGCGGAGCAGGTGGATTCTCAAGTGGCGGAAATCACGGAGGCGGGACAGAACCTGATCTCGACAAACTATCGGATGAAGAGTATTACAAAAGACTCGAAGAAAAAGAAAGGAAGTAAGAATTATGCCAAACAATTTTCTTGAAGTAAAAAATATCGCAAGACAGACACTGCCTAGACTAATGAACAATCTAGTGTTCCCTAACCTAGTGCACAGAGATTTCTCAAATGATTTTGTTCCAGGACTTGGAACCAAGATTCAGGTTAAGAAGCCGGTAAAACTCATTGCAGAGGAATTCAATGAGTCACAGGGAGTTAAGCCACAGGGAATCAATGAGGAATCTGTAGAGGTTAAGCTAGATAAGCTAGCTACAGTAGATGTGGAGTTTAGCGCAATACAGAGAGCTACTAACGTAGATGACCTAAACAGACTATTCCTTGAACCAGCGGCAGTCGCTCTGGCAGAGAAGATTAACAATGATGGACTAGATCTATATAAGTTCATTCCTACAGCTGTAGGAAAGGCAGGTACGACACCATCTGAACTAACGGATCTTGCAAATGTAAGAAAGCAGCTTAATAAGCAGCTCGTGCCAGTTGCTGGAAGAGTTGGAGTGTGGGACACCGAAGCTGATGCTGCATTCTCAACTGTACCAGCAATCGTTAATGCTGAGAAGTCAGGATCTACCAGTGCTCTCAGAGAAGGATCAATCGGTAGAGTAATGGGCCTTGATAACTACATGTCCCAGGCTGTGAGAAAGCATACTTCAGGTACGCTTAAGGTTACTGGGGATAAAATCACCGTTAAATCTCAGGTTGAAGATTCCGATGAAGTTGTTCTTAAAGGAACAGGCATGACTGGAAACCTTGTAAAAGGAGACATTATCACTATTGTGGGTAATCAGTATTTAGTCACAGAGGATACATCAGCTTCTGGAGATGAAATCCATGTTAATGTAACACCAAAGATCACAGCAAATGCAGATGTGCAGGCAGTGCTGCTCAAGAGCCACACTGCAAACCTTGCATTTAATCCTATGGCTTTTGCGTATGTAACAAGACCACTTCAGGCACCAGCAGGAGTTGAGAGCTACGTAACTAGCCACAACGGAATTTCTCTTCGTGTAGTAAGGGGTTATGACATGACGAAGAAGAAAGAGATGCTGTCAATGGATGTACTCTACGGTTACACAGCAATTTATCCTGAACTTGCGACAAGAGTGCTTGGATAAGCAAGGAGGCCTTAATGGTTGAATATAAGTTTTACACGGACGAATTCTGCGGCAAGGCAATATCCGAGGAAGACTGGCGGGGGCGTGAAGCTTTCGCCAGTGCTTATATTCGAAAACATTTCGTAGGATTTAGTGTTGAAGCAGATGATTATAAGCATGGTATATGTGCTGTTGCAGAGGCAAAACAGACAGTAGATCAGGGTGTACTGGAAAGTCAGACTGTAGGGTCATGGTCAAAGCACTACAGCGTGAATAGTGTATCTGATAAAGATAGACTGCTTAATGCAGCCATGCTTTATCTATCCGAATATCGGAAGGGAGTTGAGTGGGCGTGAACATGTTCACACAGACTGTAACGATTTATCACAAGGTGGAAGATAATAAGTGGCTGACTAGAGTGGTGAATGATGCACATGTAGAGAAGATCGAGGGAGAAACAATCAGAAAGCATGGTGTTGAATCCTCATCTAAACTGATTGCATACATACCACTTACATCTATTAATGATGGAGTCGTAGAAAAAGGAGACATCATATACGATGGAATTTCACCTGTAACAGCCATAAATAAGGCAAATGATATCTTATATCACAAGGACGCATTTCTCGTCACATCGGCTGAAAATTTTGATTTTGGCGATGGGCAGAAGCATATAGTGGTGGTGGCAAGATGACAAACAAAATAGAAACACCACGGGGGTGCATTGTTGTAACTAAGGATGGTACTGCGGAGCTAAAGTGGAATCCAGGTTTTGGAAGTCTATGGGGCAAAAGCTTTGATAAAGCTCAAAAGTTTATTGACCATGAAGTAATTAGGTTATGCAGCCCAATGGTTCCATTTCGCTCGGGTATGTTAGATAAGTCCGGCATACTAGGAACTGTGCCAGGTGAAGGTGAAGTAGTGTATAACGCACCATATGCTAGATATCACTATTACGGCAGGCTGATGGTTGGGAAAGCACCTAAGAAGCTTACAAACCGTAATATGCAGTATCACGGAGCACCTAGGAGAGGTCCTAAGTGGTTCGAACGAATGAAGAGGCAACATCTACATAGCATACTATCTGGAGCTGCTGCAATAACGAGGGGATAGAACTAATGAGTATTATTAAAAGCATACAAGATTACTTAGCCACGTATGATGGAATGCAGCTTATAAATATGTCAGAGATGGAAACGGACTACACACCGGGAAAGAGAGGTGTAAAAGGTGGAACTTCCGCACTTGCACCAACAGGGAATTCTAGAACGAGGACAGACGTTCTTGGGAATAAGACCTATGAAAATTCATATATCTTTTTCGCAAAGGATTTGGCCGTAGACAACTCTGCGAGAGAAGATATGTATGACTTTTTGGAGTCTCTATCAGAATGGATTGAAACGAAGATTGATGAAGGAATCCTACCTGAATTACCTGGTAAGTATGAAGCGGTCAATCTAGTTCCATCTAATCATATGCTGTATGACATCGAGGAAAGCGGTGCAGGTGTATATCAAGTAGAGTTAATACTAACAATTAAGAGGAGAAAATAGGAGGACAATATGAGCAATGTAATTAAAAGAGAACTATGGCAGACGTTTTTAGGAATACCAGATGCTGGTGGGACTAACTTCGACTACGAGGCGATTGGAGAAGATAACGATACATTGACTGAAGAGCTCAATGCCAATGTTAGCAAGACCAAAAATGTTCTTGGCAAGAACAGTACGGCAGTAGACGGTTATTCACCAAGTATGTCTGTTTCACCTTATAAGGCAGATAAGGGGACAAAGACCTTTGCATTCCTAAAGGGAATTGCTGATGGTCTCAAGACACATGGTGACTGTGAGACACACGTAATAGATGTAGACCTATTCGCTGAACCGGAATCATCTGAATATCCGGCAATCAAGAAGGATGTAATCGTAGAGGTTAAGTCTCTTGGAGGCAACACGGATGCTTTTCAGATTCCTTACGAGCTACACTATACGAATGTGAATGAGAAGGGTAAATTCAATCCTACTACAAAGAAATTCACAAAGACTCTATAAGGATAAGAAAGGATAATAAGTCATGGCTGGTACAAATTTGAATTTTGATACCGGGACAATCACCCTGTATGTGCAGGGTGATCCATCCCGGGAGTTTTCGTTTAATCCTACAGATCAGAAAGTACTTAAAGGCTTTTTGAGACTGGTTGATGAAGCGGAAGAAAAGATGAAGGATTTTTCAAAGAGGGCAGAAGGTATTGAGGAGTCAGGAGATATTACTGAAGCTGAATTTACATCTCAAACTGCAGACCTTATGGATGATATAGACAGTTGGTTCAGAGGTGCTTTTGATAGTATTTTTGGTGAAGGACAGGCTCAAATTGTTTTTGGAGACACATCCTCCATTGCTATTAATAGTGATGGGGAATATATCATGATAGCAATGCTCATGGCCTTGTATCCTATCTTTGAGAAAGAAATTCAAACTAGATCCGATAGAATCGACAAGGTTTACTCTGAAATAGTAGAGGAGCTGCCTACAGAGAAAAAGGAGCTGCCTACAGAGAAAAAGGAGCTGCCTACAGAGAAAAAGGAGCTGCCTACAGAGAAAAAGGAGCTGCCTACAGAAGAAGTAATTAATGCTACTGAAGAGGCAGAAGAAGAGAATGCTGACACTGATATTGCCGAATAGCATTAAGCTAGGAGAAAAGGAATATTCTATCAGGAGTGATTATAGAGCTGGTATCCGTTTGATGCAGATGTTTGAAGATCCTGAACTGACAGACAGTGAAAAGCTTTTTATAGCAATGAAGGTAATCTTCAAAGATGCAGTAATTCCAGGAGTTTATTTACAGGAAGCATTAGAGAAAACAGTGTGGTTCCTAAATGGTGGAGAGCTGAATCAAACATCTTCTGCAGGCAGTCAAAGAAGACTATATTCATGGAATCAGGATTTGAGATTCATAATAGCGGCAGTAGATAAAACCGTGGGGTTTTCAGTTCGTGGAAAAGCCTTTTTTCATTGGTGGGACTTTCTATCGGCCTTTTCAGAAGTTGGCGAATCCAGTTTCACAACGATAGTATCTCAACGTTTGCTGAAACAAAAGGGTAAGCAAACAGAAAGTGATATTGATTGGTGGGCAGAAAATGCAGATATTGCAGAGCTTAAAGTTCGAAGGTCAAAAGAAGAACAAAACGCTGTAGATAGATTCAATAATTTACTTAAAGAAGGGAATGGTTAGTTATGGCTCAAGAATATGCAGGATATCTGATGTTCAATACAAAGCTCGACTCAGGTGGCTTTAATAAGGGCGCTAAAAAGATAGGTGGCATGGGAAGCAAGCTTACAGATCAGCTTGCAAAATATGCAAAACGCGGAGCCATAGCTATGGGAACAGCTATTACAGCAGCTATGGTATCTGGTGTTAAGTATAACGCTCAAATGGAGCAGTACTACCAGTCTTTCAAAACAATGCTTGGTAGCACAAAGGAAGCTACAAAGCACATGCAAATGCTCAAGAAATTTGCCGCAGAGACGCCGTTTGAAATGACAGATCTAGCAAATGCATCTCAAACGCTGTTGGCATTTGGAGAGAATGTCAATCTGATAGAAGGTGACCTCAAAATGCTTGGAGACATATCCCTTGGTAACAAGGAGAAGTTCTCGGCATTGGCTCTGGTATTTGGTCAGGTTAAGTCACAGGGCCGTCTAATGGGGCAAGATTTACTACAGATGATTAATGCAGGCTTTAACCCGCTTACTATCATATCCAAGAAGACCGGAAAGAGTATGTCGCAGCTGAAGGATGAAATGGCAAAAGGTCAAATCACCTTTGATATGGTAGCGGATGCTATGAAGACAGCAACATCTGCAGGTGGTCAGTTTAATGATGCCATGAAAACACAGTCAAAAACTGTAATCGGTCTTTGGTCGACCCTAAAGGATAATGTCCACGCGAAACTTGGCGAAGCAATGGAGAGCGTAAGCAACATAATTAAGTCATCACTTCTTCCTAACGCTATCAAATTCGTGGATAAATTCAACGTAAAAAAGACTGTAGCTGGAGTAAGAACACTTATTGATGTTCTCAAGATAGTATCTCCTCTTATTGCAGGTTTATATGTAGCACCAAGAGTAACTTCTGGTGCTGGTGCACTAGCTGGTCTTTGGAGTAGAGGACTGCTGGAAGCAAAGAAATACAAAATTGAGATGGCAGCTATTGCACGTTTGAGCTTGAAAGGTACCAAGGCGGAAATATCCGGTGTTGGTGTAGTGGTTGGATTATTGACTCAGAAGCTTACACTTGCAGAAGCAAAGACTCTTGCTCTAGGTAGAGCGCAAGCTGTAATGGCCGGAATCAATCCTTATGTAGCTATAGTAGTTGGTGTACTAGCATTTGTAACAGCAGTGGAGCTGGCAAAGAAGACGATGCAGGCACACGCTTTGGAAGCGGACAAGGATTATAGTGCAGTTTTAAAACTTGCCAAGGCTAACGAGGAAGCAGAGAAGGCATATAACAGTCAGAGAAGAGCAGCTGCAAATGATATGGTTCAAAAAGGTGCAGAAATAGAAAATGCTATTAATCTCAAGAAAGAGCTTGACGGTATCGTGGATGCATCCGGACGTGTTAAAAAAGGCTATGAAGGCAGGGCAGCTGCCATTGTATCGATATTGCAATCCCAAGGTGCTGAAATCAGTATGCAGAATGGTGTAATTCAAAATTACGGAGAACTTAGCCGAGCTATAGATAATTACCTGGTTAAGAAAAGAGCTCAAATTGTGCTTGATGCATATGAGGAATCGTATAAGACTGCGCAGAGAAATATTCGCAAATCGACAGAGGCATACGCCAAAGCTAGCAGAGAGCTTGATAAGCACACCAAATCTCAAGCTGAAATTAATAAGATGTCTGCAAGACAGTTAAGTGAGTATGAAGAGGGACAGCGGAAGCGTATAAAAATAAAGGAGAAAGCAGCTTCTCAAGTAAACAAATACAACAAGGACATTACTAGGTACGAACAAGCGTTAGCCGAGTTTGAAAAAGGTAATTACTCCAAGATTAATGCAGTACTTGATGGTCATGTTCAAGCGATGGCTGATATCAACAAAAAGAACAAGAAACAACTTCGCAAGCAAAGGCAAGATACAGCTGAAGAGCTTAAGGCATTGAATAAGCTATATAAGAAGACTGGATCCGATAACGTAAAGGCTGCTGCAGAGGCCAAACAAAAAGAGTTAGCTGCTATAGATTCTAAGCTTGGAGAACAGACTGCGAGAGTCAAAGGTAATCGTGGAAAGATGAAAGCTGCAACTAAGGATATGATGGGCGGCGTACAAGAGGGAATCAAGGAATCAGATATATCTATTGATGATCAGCTTGATAAATTATCAGAGTCTCCTAAAAATTATGCTGGTGGAATTAAAGCTGCAATGAATAGTTTAGTATCTGCTGCAAACAACGCTGCAGGAGGAGCAAACCTTAAAGGCGCATTTGCTCCTAGATTATCTCAGCTATCTAGCTCACCACATGGGTGGAGAGGTACAATTTCATCTGCTATGTCATCCCTCATGAATGCAGCGCGTTCAAGTGCTGGTAGTGTTTCGTTTTATGGTGTCGGATACAACGCAGGGACAGGTATTAAATCCGGCATACTTGCAGCAAAAGCACAGGTTATTGCTGCAGGTATAGCGATAGCGAATGCAGTTGTCGATAATATGAAAAAAGCAATAGAGTCTCGTTCTCCATCAAGGAAAACGGCAAGACTTGTCGGAGCACCAATTACGCAAGGTGTGGGAGTTGGCATGATGCGCGAGTCAAAGGCTCTGTATAAGAAAGCTAGACAAGTAGCTAATAATACAGTGGCTGCTATGAAGGTTGATCCTGTCACCATAGGACTTGGTGTAAAAAAGCAAATTAGCATTCCTAATGCTGCGAAAGGAACAACGCTTCCAGTGCAAGCTAGGACCTCAATTATGATGCAGTCAAAAGAACGAGGATTACTCGATAAACTCATAGACAAGGTTGAACAGATTAATGCTAGACCAATAACGCAAGAGATTAACTTCCATGAAAGAGTTTACACACCTGCAGATGCTCGTGATAGATTGGCTGAATTAGCTCGTTTGGGATTGGAGGTGGATGCATAAATGATATTTTTGAAGTTTATCAGAGACGATGGCGCCATCATGAATATAGGAGATGGTGCAGAAGATTACGAACTGCTCAGTAAGACTGGTACAAGTAACGTAGAAGTTGAACACTACTACGATGCAAAAGGAAGTGGATATGGTGATTGGCATTCAGGAGAAAGAGTTAAGGGCAGGACTCTGAAATATAAAATTACAAGTCATACAGGGATAACGGCTTCACGAAGATTTATGGAGTTCTTTTTTAATGTGCTTCATAAATTCAGAGTGGAGTCGTATTTTAATGGCAGAGAGGTTTACCTAGATGCTGAATTACTGACTCCTAAGCATACAGAAGATTTATATTCTCATGAAGAGGTTGAGATTACTTTTTATGCAGCTGATCCATATTGGAAGTCACTCGACGACACTGTAAGGAACTTCTATACACAGTCGGCATTATGGCATTATCCGTATGTATTTATTGAACCAAATCAAAATCTCCCGGCTAATGCATATACTGTATTTGAGAGAATCAACGTAAATAAAACAGTTTACGTATATAACGACGGAGATGCACCGGCGCTGTTTACAATTACAATTCACGGTGCAGTTGATAATCCTGAAGTGAAAATCAATGATGCGCTAATAAAGTACAACGGAACAGTCGGTTCAGGAGAGTCTCTATACATAGATTCTGAAAACGGAATCTATCAGCTGGATGGCAAAAATGTTTTAAAAGATATGATTGTGCTTGGTGAACCTATGTTAAAGACAGGTGATAATACACTGGTCAGCAACAAGGAAATGTTTGGTACTGTCAATTACCACAAGCTGTATAACGGAGATATGTAATTATGAAAGTGTTTGCATTTGACGAAAATATGAACCGCATAGGAGAACTAAAGTATATACAACTTCTATGGGATAGGAACAATACAGAACCTGGAGGATTTACGCTCTATCAGCAGTCAAAGCATTATATTGAAGCTGCTTACATAATGGCCGAAGGTCGCAGAGAGGTTGGTATTGTATACAAGCCTTCGTATAAATCCGATCCAAATGGTCGATATGTCACAACAGAAGGTAAGTTTGCAGAGGATATGACCAATGATGCTACAACAGGTCACGGAATGACAATTGTTGCATCAAAGCGCATGAATGATCAGTTTATGTCGTACCTAAATGCCAAAGGCATTAAGGAAGCGAACGATAGTGAGTCCATGAAACAGAGAGATGAAGTAATAACACGCTGTCTTGACGTAGGAGTGGAGATGTATCGAATCTTGGCTCTTGACCAGGAATCATTTCAGATTAATTGGAATGGTGGTTGGGAAATTAAGTTTGTTAAACCTCGCGATACAGGTATTCGCTTTTCAAAAGGAATTGGTAATGCGAAAGAAATCGTCTACTCCCAAGATATGTCTGTATATAAGCATAAATGCACAGGGTATGTAGAAATCCCAGATGACGTTGTAAAAGAAGGCTATAGCGGAACTTCCTATGTAGGTGGCAAATACTATGAGTCAGATTCTTTTACAAGCACTCTTAAAGTTGAGGATAGGTTTAAACAAAAAGAGATGTCAATGGACTTCTCTATGCCTGAAGGACTTGATATTACAGCAGCTAACAAATCTAAAATTAAAGCGCAAATTGTTCAGATGTGTCAGCTTGAACTTCTAAATCATTATGTAATTAGAGATATTGAAGTTACACCACTACAGATAGCAGGTTGTCGATATCTAATAGATTACGATCTTGGAGATATTGTGTTGGTGGAAATTCCAGAAGTGGGAATTACATACGAAGCCCAGATTATAGAAGTCCATGAAGTTTGGGAAAAGAATACACAGACCTACACTATAACGCTGGGGCACAAGAAAATTAAACGTTAAAGAGAAGAAATGAAGAGGTGAAATATGAGAGCATTTCCTTATCAATCAATATATGATCAATCGGCAAATCCTCCATGGGACCGTTTGACAGGAGCAAGTGATCACAGAATTGAGGCATTCGCAAACTGGACAGATGGAGTATATCCAGGTGGATGGGAAACTACTCCGGGAGTGGGGATGTCGGTTGTAGTGAGTCCTGGTATGGGCAGAATTAGAGGGATTTTTTGTTATGATGATGACCCTCACACAGGAGGCTTATCCACCGAGAGTAGGACACTTGCGGTTCAGGCAGCAGATGAAAGTTTGGATAGGATAGATAGAGTTATTGTTAGGCATAATGATGCCCTTGATGTAAGAGCAACGGATTGGTATATCCTTAAAGGGACTCCATCTGCGAATCCATCAGCACCTGAGTTGACAAGAAACAGTAGCACATATGAGTTGTGTGTAGCTGAAATCTTTGTAGCTAGAGGTACAAATGCTATATCTACACAGCGCATTACAGACACGCGCTTAAATTACAATTTATGTGGTATCACTACAACAAGAGTAATGGATTTAGCAATTGATGAGATTAAGAATCTGCTAAGTTCAGCTATAGATGGAACCACCGCAGGAAAACTACGAAATAGCATGTCTAAAATGATAACAATTGAAACAGATGTCAAAATATACAGCTCTGCTGCTGTTGAAGATAATACGTATGCTAAATATCCTTTTAGAATTGATATACCTATTAATCGTTGTACAGAAGAACACATCCCAGATATTTATTTAGAATCAGGGAAAAGTGATCTAGTTTATGAAATTTGTGAGACGCGATCAGGGTTTGTAAGAGTGTATGTTTCAAAAAATAACTTTGGCAACATTACAATCCCAGTAATAAGGCTAACTAAAGAAGTTACCGTTTAATCAGAAGGAGGATACGTAATAATGGCAATAGGCAAAGTAAATGGTGGAGGCAATGGTTCACAGTTGAAAGTTGCAAACAAAAGCGTAACAATAGCGACCAACGGTGGTGTGGCAATGTCGTCGATATCTATGGCAGAGCTGGGAATCCCACAAGATAGTGAGGTACTGCTAGCACAAGTACATCCTTTACATAAAGCTGGCGCTGATGATATATGGACAGCGGTATTTTATGGATATTCCTGGGATAGCTCGAAGAAAACTGTTGAAATTGCAGTCAATGGAAGATTGACAGGACTGCAAAAGCAGGTCTTTGAGATTAATGTTTTGTACCAATAAAAATAGCTAATAAGACTGGGTTATAAGCCCGGTTTTTTTAATGGTCAAAGAAAGGAAGTTTGAAATGTCACCAGAAGCATTAGGAACAATCATATTAGGATTATCAACATTAGCAGGTTTGATTTATAGCCTTAGTAAGTTAGTAAGCGAACCGATAAATAAGCTGGATAAATCCGTATCAGCATTTACAGTTCAAGTTGAAATACTTAGTAAAAATATTTCGAAGATTGAAGATGATGTAAAGGCTCAAGAAGCACATGATCAGGAATCACATGCGCGTATGTGGACGAAACACAATGAACACGACAGTCGATTAAATGAACATGAAAAGAGAATCGGTTATCTGGAAAATAGGAAGGAGAAGTAAGAAATGAAGATAAACTGGAAAGTTAGATTCAGGAATGGGAAGTGGGTAGCCATGTTCGTTGGTGCAGTAGTAACAACAAGTTACATGATTTGTGAAACACTAGGAATTAAAGTTCCTATCCCACAAACAGATGTTACCAAGATTGTAGCAGCTATCTTAGGGCTTTTGAGTATGCTTGGAGTTATCACAGACCCGACAACTAAAGGCATAGGAGATAGTGACCTAGCTATGACCTATGGTAGAGATAACACAAAGCTACATGAAGACCTTATTGCTGAAGGATTAAAAAATGCGGAGGTACTTGAAGATGGGAATTCGGGAACGAATTGTTAATACCGCAATTAAATATAATGGGATGCCTTTTCAGGGTGGTTCTCATAAGACTCTGATTGACGAGTTTAATAAAAATAGACCTGATGGCTGGGCTATGACATACTCAGCCAATTTCTGCGCTGCTTGTGCTTCAGCAGTAGCATATCTTTGTGGGGTTGGAACATCTTATCCTTGCTCTGCTAATGTAGGTGTTATTGTTAGTAAAGCCAAGCAAATGGGTATCTGGGTAGAAAATGATGCTTACATCCCAAGCGCAGGGGACTGGATAATCTATGCTTGGCAAGACTCAGGTAGAGGAGATAATACCACTGGCGCTAGCCATGTAGGTATCGTTGTATCAGCAGACAGTAAGTATATCAATGTATTTGAGTTCAACATCCATAACAATCATAGTACAGGATATCGTAGGATTGCTGTCAATGGTAGATTCATCAGGGGCTTTGTTGTCCCTAACTTCCAGAGTTATGGATGGATTCAAGATAATCGTGGTTGGTGGTTTAAAAATAAAGATGGCTCTTACTACAAAGCTTGCTGGCAGAAACTAGATGGAGCTTGGTACTACTTTAATTCTGATGGGTATGCAGCTAATGGTTGGCAACAGATAGAAGGTAAGTGGTACTACTTTAACTCTAGTTGCAAAATGCAAACAGGCTGGGCTTATTTAAATAATCGCTGGTTCTGTTTAGATCCAAAAGATGGTTTTATGTATGTAAATGGAGTACACAAAATAGATGGTAAAAGCTATTACTTTGATGCAGATGGAGTAATGTGCACAGGTTGGGTTAAAGTTAAAGACGAGTGGCAGTATTTTAATTCGGATGGCTCGAGAGTCGACAAGGGGATTGTCAAAGGTGATGCCGTCTATATTATCAAAGATGGAGCACTCGTTACTGACGATAAGGTGACTGTTGAAGCAGATAAGGGCGGAGCAATTAGCGTTGTGTAGCTGATATTTACGTATTAATAGAGCAGGTGAGGAGATTACATATACGAGGGAGGGTTATGCCCTCTCTTATGATGAAAAAAATACCACACTTTGTACCACACTGACATGTGGTATTAGGTGGTAATATCGACAATAAGCGAAAAATCACATAATGAATAAAAACACCGCAACTCGTTGGAATTGCGGTGTTTTGCGTGGTGCGTGATCAGGGGTTCGAACCCTGGACACCCTGATTAAGAGTCAGGTGCTCTGCCAGCTGAGCTAATCACACATATTTAGTTGTTTGCTTAACAGCTTATATAGTCTAGCATTGATTTACAAGGCAGTCAAGAAAAAGTTTGAAAAAATTCGAATTAAATTAGAATTTTATTTAAGCGTTTAGTTGCGCATACATTCAGATAGGTCGTGTGATGTGCATAAGCAATTTCATGTGCTTATATCTTATCGTAAATACACAAATGTATTTATAAAATACGTTAAAAACATTTCAATTCATCACAATAACTAAACCTTAGCAAAATCAATCATGATACAATAAAAAAAGAAGCAGCGCGATTTAAAACAGGTGCAGGAAATACAATATTTCCACAATAAATAGGAACACGGGTGGGACTAATTCCTATCTATATGATATTGCGCGTGCCTCTTGACGGATAATGTTATCATAAAAAAGGCGGAAAAGATAGTATAAAATGACGATAATTTTGTATAAAATTATGCATTTATTGAGCGAATTCCACTAATTGCAAGCGAAATCTTGCTATTAACTTATCCTTGTTGTATAATTTTCAAAGTATCTTTATAGAAGATTGACAACCAGCACAAAAGCGATGCTCTCGCTCGAGTGTTTTTAGTGGATTTGGGAGGTAACAATGTTCTGTAGCAATTGTGGCAATGAAGTAACAGAAGGCGCTAAGTTTTGCAGTGTATGTGGTGCAAGATTGAGCCTTGATGCAGAACCATCAGTACACGAACATACAGCGTTTAGTTCGTCGAATAGAGAAGGAAATATGATGGACAAGAGAGAATCTTCTACGAAGTTCGACTTTAATTTCGGATCCGAGGATTTAGAGATTAAGGAGCCTAAGAAGAAAACAAGCTCGGTTTCTTTCGATTGGAGCTCTGTAATTGAGGAGAGCCATAAGAAACCTACTAAGAAAATCAGATCCCCTTGGGAGACAACTGGGATTGACGATGAGGAAGCTGAAGCCGTAACACAGTCGTTCAGTTCAGTTAATAATGATTGGGATAAGCACAAGACTGCTGAGCCTGCGCATAAGGTTGAGGAGCCGGATTCCCTCGAGGAAATTCTAAAGCGTGATTCCGCAGCTGCTCCGGCATCTGGCCACGGACGCACTATGAACTTCATAGAGGTCATGAAGCAGGAAAAAGAAGAGCGAGAGAAGGCTGCGAAGGAAGCTGAAGAAACAACCGTTTCGGCTGACTCTGATTTTAGTGATTCTATTCTACCTAATGAAGAAAGGGAGCACACTCAGGGATACACAGAACTCAAGGACGATATCGTTGCTGAACTGGAGAAGCAGGCAAGCGAGATGGATGAGAAGGAAGTTTCGCATAGACTAGATGCAGCTTCTGCGGATTTTGATGAGTATCTAAATGCTCGCCGCAAATCGCACGAGGAAGTGTTCCAGGCAGAGCCACCACATAACTTCGTTGATGATATGGTTCATGTGTCCGCAGCTGATACTAGGGACGAGTTTAAGCTTCCAGAAGATGAATTTGAGACAGAGCTTTCTGCATTTATCGGTAACCATGAGGACGCTGATAAAGAAGATGTTCATGCAGACAAATCAGACGATGATTTATTCAACTTTGATATTGATATTGAAGATACAGATGAAGATGAGGAGACTGTAAGCCAGTATCTCGACTACGTGAAGCCAAGCAGGGTTTCGCGTGCACAGGAGCGCGCTGAAGCCGAGGAATTTGATCTCGATGATGAGGATGACGATGATGAGCCAGAGACATTCTCGTACGATGAGCTTACAGATGATAACAAAGAGCCAGAGACGGACTACGAACTTGAACCTGAAACTGAATCTACAGAAGAAGCAGATGATTTCGCATTCGGTGATGATGACATAGATGTTCCTTATGAGGAGCCTGTCAACTACTCTGAGCTATATATGGATGAAGAGACAGAAAAGGCTGATAAGCCGGTGACATTAGAGACTGATGAGGTAGTTGATTCGCATGAGACTAGTGATGTAGCAGCTACAGAAGCAGTTCCAGCAGTTTCGGAAACTTCGACTGAACCAAAAGATCAAGAGGAGCCAGTAACTTCAGAAGTTGCTGCGGAGCCAGTTTCAGAACCAGCTTCAGAACCAACTGCAGAGATAGCTCCAAAGCCATCACTGGAAGAGCCAGTAAATGCAGCATCAGAAACCGTAGAGGTAGCTTCAGCACCTGCTGAAAAGGCTGAGGATGCTGAGCTAGCAGCTGCAAAGGCTATAGAAAGTGAAATTGCAAACCTACAGAAGCGTCTAGCAGAACTTCTCGGTAAAGACACTTCAGAAACAGTTGAGCTGCCAGCAAGAGAAGTTGTTTCGGCCGAAGAGCTAGTACAGGAGCCTGTGCAGGAGAAGGCTGAGGCGGAGACTGAAGCAAATGCTACAGAGACAGGGGCTCGCTCTGATTTAACTAGCTTAGAGGCAGAGTTGGCTGCTTTAGGATTCGATACAATTGATGATGAACCAGATGAAGAGGCTGATATGCTTTTCTCTGCAGAAGATGTGGCAGATGCTAACACTTCAGCTGTGGAAGAGAATAATGAGGATCTAAATCAAGAAGAGGTTATGTCGATTGATGATCTACAGAAGGATTTCTTTGGTACAGATGTTGATGATGCAGGGATGGAGGCAACTCGTAAGATAGACAAGTTCTATACTCTCTATCGTAAGAATGAAGAGTTCCAGCAGCTTCTTGATGAGGAGTATAAGAAACTGCAGGATGGCAGTGCCGACTATACGCTTATGGAGGATGTGCTAGCTGATTATCAGGATGAGGAAGAGGCTGAGGAAACTCCAGTTGAAGCCCATCATGAGACAGTCGAAGCTGCAGTTAAGGCTGAGTCAGCTAAGCTTGAAGCAGCAAAGAAGGATGCAGGATCAGAACTCAGTAATAGCGCTAATGTTACTGAACCTATTACTGCTGCGACAACTCTAGTTAGTTCGCCAGCTCAGGCTGCAGTTAATACGGCAAGTAAGGCAAGCAGTGTAGCACCGTCTGTAGTCGACGATGACGATGAAGAGTCGCGCAAAGGCGGAGTTCTAACGGTAATTGCGGTCATCGTAGCAATCTTGCTTGTTCTGTTATTGGTAGTGATACTGATACTTAACTTTGCTCCGGACAGCAGTGTTGCGCAGCGAATCAGCGAAGTGATTGGAAAGTTTACGAATTTCGCATCGCTGGGTGATAATTCTGAATTGCTACTATAAGGGTGATTTATACGTATATGCAGCGGCAGGCTTGATGGCTACCGCTGCATTATGTGGTTTTTGGAGAAATTATGGCTAAGGATAAGAAAAAAGGAAAAGTTACATACACATTTAATGGTGAAGGTAAGCGACGGAATGTCTTGGGAAAGCTGCTTGTTATAGCAATTTTTGTGATAGTTATAGTCGGTAGAAGCGTCGGCTTCCTCACAGACTGGATGTGGTTTAGAGAGCTTGGCTTTACCAGGGTTTTCTGGACTCAGCTTGCAACAGAGCTAAAGCTCGGAATTGTAATATTCTTGATTTCCGGTCTTTTGGTTCGAGTATATCTAAATAGCCTTAGAAAGGGATATTTTAGTAAGATAGAATCGCACGAAATTCCGGATATGCACAAGCTAAACGTGTTATCTTGGGTGATATCTGTAATTTTCGGAGTTGTGGCAGCGTTTGTATCGGCTACGAGCACGTGGCAATCATTTCTCATGTTTGCGAACTCCTCAAAGTTCGGACTAAAGGATCCGATTTTTGGACTAGATATTTCGTTCTATGTATTTAAGCTTGATTTCTTATCTAAACTTAATTCAATCGCAATATTCGTGATTATCGGAGTAGTTATCGTAACATTGATTTACTATGCCGTTTTGCTTTCGGTAAGGAAACCGGACATTTTCGACAAGAAGGATGTCTTTGAAGATCTTGAGGCAGATGATGCAGCGAAAGAAGCACAGGCAGGAGATGAAACCTCGGCAGATGATGAAGTTAGGAAAGGACGTCCTGATAACAGTATTCCGTTCGGCAAGAGAGACCCTGTAGATGATGTTACGAGAATCATAAAAGGATTTAGTGACAAAGCAAAGGAACAAGCTAAGAAGCGCAGAGAAAATAAACGCGAAATCAATAGATCAAATGTGGACCATCTATTTAGCCTAGCATCTGGGAAGGCTATGATTTTGGGCGTTGTTTTCTACGTTATGCTAGGCATTCACTTCGTGCTAAAGCAGTTCACACTCTTACATGCACATACTGGAACGGTGTATGGTGCTGGATTTACAGATATTGCTATTACGCAAAAAGTGTACCTGCTGGTTATGATTTTAGCTGTAGTCGGAGCGATTACCCTGGTAAGACACGTTCATAAGAAGGAATATCTTAAGCTCGCTAGAGTTCCTATGCTCATAATAGGAGTGCTTTTCCTCGGAACGATTCTTAAGGTTGGTGTTCAGAGCCTGATAGTTGCTCCAGATGAAATCAACAAAGAAAGCAAATACATCAAGAACAATATCCAATATACGAATCATGCATACGGCCTAGACAAGGTTAAGGTCGATTCTTTTGCAGCACAGAACAATCTGACGGCTGCAGATATAGCTAGTAACAAACCGACTATCAGCAATATCAGAATCAACGACTATGAGCCTGTAAAGGATTATTACAATCAAACACAGAGTATTCGTCAGTACTACGATTTCAAGGATGTAGATGTAGATAGATATAATATAAATGGCGCTGAGACCCAGGTGTATCTATCGGCGCGTGAGATTAACGAAGCCAAGATCAGTGATACATGGATTAACAAGCATTTGAAATACACTCATGGTTATGGAGTTGCGCTATCCAAGGTTAATTCCGTAACCGCAAGCGGACAACCGGATGTGCTCGTCAAGAATATTCCACCTGAGTCAAATATTCCTGAAATAAAGATAAAGAGACCTGAGATTTATTTCGGTGAGCTCACGAACAACTATATAATCGTCAATGGGGATGAGCAGGAATTCGATTACCCTGATGGGAACAACAACAAGTATACAAAGTATAAGGGGAAAGCCGGAATAAAGCTCGGAATTGTGAGTAGACTGCTATTCTCGATAAGAGAGGGAAGCATGCAGATGCTCGTGTCGAGAAATATCAACTCAGATTCGAGGATAATCATCAATAGAAATATTCTTGAGAGGGTAAATAAAATTTTGCCATACCTCGAGTATGAGAAGGACCCTTATATGACCATCGTGGATGGAAAGCTGTACTGGGTTATCGATGCGTATACGACTAGCAGCAACTATCCGTATTCTGAGCCTTATTCGGGTCAGATTGGGACGACGAACTATATCAGAAACTCAATCAAGGTGGTTGTGGATGCTTATAATGGGGATGTAAATTACTACGTTGTAGATGATAAGGATCCGATTGCGAAGACGTATGCGAAGATATATCCGACGCTGTTCAAGGGTAAGGATAAGATTCCGGCGGGATTAAAGAAGCATTTCAAGTATCCATCGACGCTCCTCAATATTCAGGCGGGTGCTTACACCAAGTATCATATGAATGAAGTCAAGGTCTTCTATCAGAAGGAAGATCTCTGGGACATTGCAAATCAAATATACGGTACAAAAGAGAGACCGATGAGTTCGAGCTTCTTCATATTCAATCTGCCGGGAGAGAAGCGTGAAGAGTTTATAAATATGATTCCGTTCACTCCTAAGTCGAAGCAGAACATGACAGCCATAATGATGGCGAGAAATGATGGGGACGAATACGGTAAGCTCGTGGTGTATAAGTTCCCTAAGAACAAGACGGTGTACGGGCCAATGCAGGTTGAAGCGCAGATAGATCAGAACTCTGAGATTGCCAAGGAGTTCTCACTATGGAATTCATCAGGGACTACGTATAAACGTGGAGACATGTTTATAATTCCTGTAAATAATTCTATAATGTACGTAGAGCCGGTATATCTCGAGGCTTCGAACCAAGCGATTCCTGAGGTTAAGAGGGTAATAGTCGCTTATGGGGACAAGATAGCATATGCATCTACACTGGATGAGGCGCTTGAAAACTTATTTGGGGATGGCGCAGGGAATTCAGGTAGTGTCAGCAGCAATTCGTCAGGCGGCTCTGGTGGAGCTAGTGGCTCCAGCAACCAGAAAGAGCTGATTGGCAAGGCTAAGGAAGCGTATGATAATGCTGTTAAAGCCCAGAAGAATGGGGACTGGAAGGCTTATGGTGAGTACCTAGACGAGTTGTCTGGATATCTCGATCAGCTTGCTGGATAGGAAATTGAGCTTAAATTACTTTTTACTTTGCGAGATAAGGAGATGTTATGATAAATTTCGATTTGGAAAAGATGCTCTTTACAATTCCTGCTGAAGAACATGGAATTGAAACTGTAGCAAATGTGCTTCGTGCACATCCAGAGGTTAAGTTCGTGTCATTTGCGGGCGTGGACCTTGGTGGACATTTTACGGATGAGAAAATTCCTATCAAGACATTCATCGATGATATGGAGAAGCTGCTTGAAAACGGTGTTCAGACCGACGGATCCAGCGTGGCACTGCCAGAGATTGCAAACCTTGCGAATGCTAGAGTTGATATACTTCCGGATAGGGATGTGAATTGGTACGTCGAGTATAATTTCAGCAACATGGATTTTGCGACCGGCTTGCCAGTCGGCACACTGAGGATTCCATCATTCCTAAGGCACAACAATGATAGGATGGTTGGATCGAGAATTTTCTGCAAGGATTCTATACGCAAGTTCAAGACAAGACTCATGGAGATGCTGAAACAGTACCCATATGTAGTCGAGTACCTAGACGGCATTAATTCGATAGACGATATTGAAGAGATTAACCTAACTAGTGCAACTGAGCTCGAGTTCTGGGTAAAAACCCCAGATGACAAAGCGGACAGAGATCAGCTTTCCACCTCGCAGGAGCTTAAGGAGCAGTACTGGAAGAGGACTATAGGACCTGTAAATACAGCCCTTGAGCAGACGCTCGAGATACTTGACCGCTATGGCTTCGGTGTCGAGATGGGACACAAGGAGGTTGGCGGAGTAAGAGCTAAGATGGGCAACTCTGGAAGCTATGACCATATCATGGAGCAGCTTGAGATTGACTGGAAATATTCATCGCCAGTGCAGGCTGGTGATAATGAAGGTCAGATTAAGCACATAGTGAGGGATGTATTTAGAGCTAACAACCTGGAGGTAACATTCCTTGCAAAACCTATGCCAGGCGTTGCAGGTAGCGGAGAGCATACTCATCTCGGTGTATCTGCAAGGCTTAAGTCGGGAAATGTCGTAAACCTATTTGAGTCAAAGGATAGAATGAACGAATACATGAGTCCTGTTGGATTCGGAGCGCTCATGGGAATTTTAAATAACTACGAGCTTTTAAACCCTTTCGTGGCACAGACGCATGATGCATTTAGAAGGCTAAAGCCAGGATACGAGGCTCCGGTCTGCATCGTAACATCTCTCGGGAAGGACTGCGTAACACCTTCTAGAAATAGAACGGTTCTGATCGGATTAGTCAGAGACCAGAACAACCCTATGGCCACAAGGTTTGAGCTCAGGTCGCCTAACCCTCATAGCAACACTTATCTGGTTGTGGGAGCGTCGTTCATGCTTATGCTAGATGGAATTGAGGCGGTTCTCTCTAATGGCAAGACACCAGCAGAACTCGCAGTATCAATCTCTAAGAAAGCTGGAGAAAAGGACTTCTATCTCGCTAAGGATAGGGAATATAGAAGCGAACTTAACGTTTTCGAATGCTTCACGAAGAGAGAGAGAGAAAAGCTTTTCGGAAAAGCACCTGCTACGGTATGGGAGAATTTGAAGGCGTTTGACACACACGAAGATGAACTCGCTAAGCTTACAGGCGGAGATGAGACGGCTAAGGATGTGATTATGTCATACCGTGCACAGATGTCTATGAAGTGGGTTATGGAGTTCCGCGATAGGATTTTGCCTAATTCAATGGATTTTGTTAGAAACTGTAAGAAGAGACATAATGAGCTCGAAGCAACTGATTATGATATAATGAACTGGAGAAGGGTCAACAGCCTGCGCATTGCGCTCGGCAAGGACTCCATCGATAGCAAATCGATTTTGACGCTTGCGAGAGAAGCGATTGATTCTGCGGATTTTGATGCGGCGTCTAGATATGAGCTGCTTATTCAGGAGAAGATTGAGGAGCTTAGAGGTGCGTACAGCACTTATATTAAGAACTTATTTTAATAGATTTAGGAAGATACGATAATATGGGGGTTAAGAAATGCTTGACGTCAAAAGAGTGAGAGAAAACTTCGAGAGCGTTAAAGCCGATGTGGAAAGACGTGGCAAAGGTGACTTTGGCATCGACAACGTGCTAAAGTTCGATACTAAGAGAAGGGAGCTTCTTGCGGAAGTTGAACAGCTTAAAAACAAGCAGAATACAGTATCGCGTGAAGTGCCAAAGCTCAAGAAGGAAGGTAAGGATACTTCAGTTCTATTTGCAGAGATGAAGGAGTTAAGTGCAGAGATTAAATCCTTAGATGCAGAGGTTAGCGAAGTGGAAGAGGAACTCAGAAAGGCGCTACTCTATGTCCCTAATACACCTCACCCAGACGTTCCAAGCGGAGAGGATGATAGCGAAAATCTCGAGCTTCGTAAGTTCGGAGAGCCGACTGAGTTCGCATTTGAGCCAAAGGCGCACTGGGATATCGGAGAAGCTCTAGACATACTGGATTTTGAGCGCGCTGCCAAGATTTCTGGCTCTCGTTTCACAGTGTACAAGGGCATAGGTGCAAGACTCGAGAGAGCTGTGATAAACTTCATGCTCGACCTCCACACGGAAGAACAGGGCTATACTGAAATCTTACCACCTTTCATGGCTAACCGCGATGCTATGACCGGGACGGGTCAGTTACCTAAGTTCGAAGACGATATGTTCTATGTGCCTGCGAAGGATTTTTTCTTGATTCCAACAGCAGAAGTTCCGGTTACCAATCTCCGTTCCAATGAGATTATCGAGCCAGAGGAAATGCCTGTTTATTACACGGCATATACGCCATGCTTCCGCAAAGAAGCGGGGTCGGCTGGACGCGATACTAGAGGGTTAATCAGACAACACCAGTTCAATAAGGTTGAGATGGTCAAACTTGCGTATCCTGAGAATTCCTATGAGGAACTAGAGAAGCTCACACACGATGCGGAGGAAGTACTACAGAAGCTAGGTATTCCTTACAGAGTAGTTAGACTGTGCTCTGGGGATCTCGGATTCTCGGCAGCGATGACTTACGATATCGAAGTGTGGATGCCAAGCTACGGCCGATATGTTGAGATTTCAAGCTGCTCAAACTTTGAAGATTATCAGGCTAGAAGAGCTAATATAAGATTCAGAAGAGAGAAGAAGGCAAAGCCTGAATTCGTACACACGCTGAACGGATCTGGTCTAGCGGTAGGCAGAACTGTAGCTGCTATCCTTGAAAATTTCCAGCAGGAAGATGGTACCGTGGTAGTACCAGAAGCGCTGAGACCTTACGTTGGAAGAGACGTGATCAAGTAGGAAATGCTAAATTAGCCAATCGAGATTTAGATTGGAAAACGAGCGGAGCTCATTATTTATGATGCGGCAAAAGCACAAGGAACTAGATGGCCAGGTAAGGTCGCAATCAGTTCGTTGTGCTTTTTTACTATAGGAAGGTGGCTGCTCCTCAGTTGCCACTTGAGACGGAGGATACCTAAAAATGAAAGACAGAGTCAGCTTGACCGACTTCCTTATGTATCATAAGGAGACTCACCCGATTTCGTTTCATATGCCCGGCCACAAAGGGAAAAGCACGCTGTATGGGATATACGGCTTCGGAGATTTCATCAAGAACGTAGTGGGAAACGATATAACGGAAATTCCTGGAGCTGATGCGCTGCAGCAACCACGAGAACGAATTAAGGATATTATGGAAGGCTACGCCGGGCTCTATGGGGCAAAGCATACAGAGCTCCTTGTAAATGGTAGCAGTGCCGGACTCATGGCCTCGATATTAGGTAGTGTTCCAAGAGGAGGTAAGCTCCTTATGGGAAGAAACTCCCATAGATCTGTATATGGAGCACTCAGACTTGGCGGGATAGATCCTATATACATAATGCCTGAGATAGACGATGAAACTGGGCTTCAGCTCGGATTAGACCCGGACAAAATTGAGGCAGCCCTAATTGAAGATCCTGATATCAAAGCCGTGCTGGTGACCAGCCCGAACTACTACGGTGTATTATCAGATATCGAGCGAATTGCCAGTATCGTTCACCTGCACGGCAGGATTCTTATTGTCGATCAGGCGCACGGTGCGCACCTTAAATTCTTTGACTACCTGCGCAGTGAAGATGGGCTCCCGCACCGTGCGGCAGAGAATTGCGGAGCCGACATTGTGGTGGACAGCACGCACAAGACGCTGCTGTCATTTACGGGCTCCGCAATTCTCAACATCTGCACCGAGAGGCCAGATGTTTCTCGGATTAGCGAGCTCCTCCGCATGCTGCAGACTACGAGTCCGAGCTATCTGCTGATGGGCAGCCTCGATATCAATCAGCAGATACTCAGAATGGACGGCTACAATCTCATCAAGAACTGGGATGCAGATATCAAATACTTCTATCAGGAGGCTGCCCAGATCGCCGGCCTCGGGCTCATCAATCGCATCGACCTTGATGAAACCAAGGTCAGCATCACAATGTCAGCCCTCGGCCTCAGCGGCCCCAAGCTGGCGGAGGAGCTCGAGAAGAGAAACATCTGGGTGGAACTCACGCATGGCGACTATGTGATGCTGATGACAGGACTCGGAAACGAGAGGGGCGACTACGAAGACATCCTGGCCGCCCTGCGTGACCTCTCGGCGCACTATGGCGGCAGAATCCAAGGTGTGGAATCGGAAAGCTCTGCCTCTAAAACCGAGCCTGCCGCTCAGAATGCGGCGCAGAAGCAAGCTAAAAATGAAATACAGGCGGTGGCAAAAAATGAAACGCAGGTGGCGAACAAGAATGCATCACAGCCGGTAGACAAGATTGCAGAATTGAGAACTCCATCATCAGATTCAGCACTTATAGAGCGGCTAGAGCAGCGCAAAATCCCCGACACCTATGAAGAGGTTCCTTTATATAGTGCCGAGGGAAGAGTTCTCTACGAGTCCATCATCCCTTATCCTCCTGGAACGCCTATCGCCTGCCCTGGTGAAGTGCTAAGCAAATCGGTTATCTTGTACGTCCGAGACCAACTAGTAGCACAACATGTGGTTCTAGGGGTAGATGAAGAGGGACGAGTTAAAGTTGAAAGCGATTGTGTACTTTTCAAGGAAATTTGAGGTGACTTATAGGGAATTTTGATGTATAATTTTTCTCATGCAATGGATATTATTTGTACGAATCTAAGAAAGGAAGGGTTCTTAAGGATGAGCCAAGGTAAACATTTACCAAGCATTTTGGTTAAGCATCACAAGAATACTGCAGGTCGTGAGACCGAAGTGATGCCGATTCCAGATGTGGTTGAAATCTGCATGTCGCAGAGTATTGGTGCTCCTTGTCAGCCTCTCGTAGCAAAGGGCGACTATGTCAAAGTCGGTCAGAAGATCGGTGACACAGAAGCTTTCGTTAGTGCTCCTATTCATTCCAGCGTATCTGGAACAGTTACTGATATCACATCGGTACGTTCTTCGATGGGCGGAATGGAGACACATATAGTTATTGAGACTGATAAGAAGCAGGAAATCAGTGAAGAGGTTCAGATTCCTCACATTGAGAGTCATGCTGATTTCGTCAAGGCAGTAAGAGCTAGTGGTATGGTTGGATTAGGAGGTGCTTCATTCCCAACGAGCATCAAGATGGATCCAAAGAATCTAGACGAATGTACTACCCTGGTTATCAACGGTGCTGAGTGTGAGCCATTCATCACAGGCGATAACAGAGTTATGGTAGAGGATGGACAGGATGTTCTCGACGGTATGCTTCTAACTATGAAGTATTTGAACCTAGAGAAAGGTATCATCGGAGTCGAGGAGAATAAGCCTGACGCTATCGAAAATTTAAACAGACTGATTCAGCAGAACGGCATCGATAACATCGAGGTGTTCAAGCTACAGTCGAGATACCCTAAGGGAGCTGAGCGTGTGCTCGTATATGAGACCACCGGTAAGGTTATGAATGCTGGTGTTCTTCCTGCACAGCTTGGTGTAATTCTATGTAATGTTTCAACAATCGGAATTCTGGGACAGTACTTCAGAACAGGTATGCCTCTCGTTCAGAGAAGAATCACCGTTGATGGAGATGCTGTTGCTGAGCCTAAGAACGTATTCGTTCCAATCGGAACACGCATCGCTGATGTAGTTGCATTTTGCGGTGGATACAAGCAGGAGCCTAAGAAGATCGTAATGGGTGGACCTATGATGGGTCGTGCAACTCATTCAGATGAGACTCCAACTGTTAAGAATACTGGTTCGCTCCTATGCTTCGGCAAGGAGACAGCTACTGTAAAGACCGAGACTGGATGTATCAACTGTGGTCGTTGTCATCACGGATGTCCATTCAAGCTCGTTCCTATGCTCTACGCAGATTTCTACGAAAGACATGACGCAGAGTCACTTGATAAGTTCAAGGTTATGCAGTGTATGGAGTGCGGAAGTTGCTCTTACGTATGTCCTGCAAGACGACCTTTGAGCTTTACCAATAAGCTCGCGAAAGGCTTGGTAAAGGAGGCAGCGAAGAAGAATGGATAATAAGAAATTTCATAACAATCTGATAGTATCCACATCTCCACACATTGTTACAGATGAAGATACTACCAAATTAATGGGAACTGTTCTGCTTGCAATGCTTCCAGCACTAGTTGCCAGCACATATATTTTCGGAGCTAGAGTTCTGCTGCTTGCAGCTGTATGTATCGTTGCCAGCGTAGGCTTCGAATGGATATACAACATGCTCGCTAAGAAGCCGCAGACAATCAGCGATCTCAGTGCAGCAGTAACAGGTCTACTAATCGCATTTAACGTTCCATCCAGCTTCCCGCTATGGATGGCAGTAATAGGATGTTTCGTAGCTATCGTTGTTATTAAACAGCTCTACGGTGGAATCGGAAGAAACTTCGTTAACCCGGCAATCACTGCCAGAATCTTCCTTTTCATCTCGTTTGCAGCACAGATGACAACATGGCCACTTCCAAGAATGGCAGCTAAGACTGATGCTGTAACAGGGCCTACACCTCTAGCACTCGTTGCTGGTGGAGCTAGCAAGTCTGATCTTCCATCCAATATGGACATGTTCCTAGGATTCACTGGCGGATCCCTCGGTGAAGTAAGTGCTCTTGCGCTTCTCGTTGGAGGACTTTTCCTAATCTGGAGAAAGGTAATTTCCCCAGCAATTCCATGTGCGTTCCTCGGAACTGTATTTGTTATCGCTCTTGCATACTACAAGGGTGACTTCAATATGGCTATTTTCCACCTCTGTGCCGGTGGTGTAATGCTTGGTGCATTCTTCATGGCTACAGACTATGTAACATCGCCTAAGCTAACCAAGGGTCAGATTATGTTCGGTATCGGATGCGGAATTATCACTATGGCTATCCGTCTATGGGGTAACTATCCAGAAGGTGTTTCGTTCTCAATCCTACTTATGAACATCTGTACACCACTTATCAACAGATGGTCGTATAAGAGCTATGTAAAGGGAGGTGCGAAATAATGAAGAAAAAAGAAAGCACATTTTCAAGTTTCATTTCGCCGATCCTCGTGCTCGTACTGATTTGTTTCGTAGTTACATTTGCACTTGCTATGGCGTACGGTGTTACGAAGCCAATCATCGATAAGAACAACCTCAAGGAGTCGAACAAGGCTAAGTCCGAACTGATTCCAGAGGCAAAAGGCGAATTCAAGAATTACGACGGAAAGCTCGTAGTAGTTCAGAAGAATAAGATTTACGTTACAGAGGCATCCAAGGCTGTAAATGGCTCAGGTGTAGTAGTGACTGTAAACTCAAACAGTTATGGTGGTACCCTAACTGCTATGATAGGTATCGACAACAAGGGTAAGATCACTAACGTTAAGATTATGAGTGCTCAAGATACTCCTGGCATCGGTACAAAGGCTCAGGACCCAAAGCACCTTGGACAGTACAAGGGACTATCGGATCTTGGAAGCGAGACTATCAAGGATTCAAAGTCGAAGGTTAAGTATATCACTGGAGCTTCGATTTCCTCACAGGCTATTCACGAATCTGTTTTTGCTGGTCTAAAGCAGTATAAGGCTATGGGAGGGGCTAAATAAATGAGCAATAAGAGTAAATTATCAATCATCACAAACGGTATCATCAAAGAGAACCCAGTATTGGTTCTTCTAATCGGTACTTGCCCTACACTAGCTACATCTTCATCCGCTTCGAACGGTCTTGGTATGGGACTCTCAACTACAGCGGTACTGATTGCAGCTAACGTAGTAATATCACTACTTCGTAAGGTTATTCCTGACAAAGTAAGAATCCCGTGCTACATCGTAGTAATAGCTGGATTCGTAACAGTAGTTCAGTTCTTGCTAGAGGCATACGTGCCAGCACTTTATAAGTCGCTAGGTCTATTCATTCCTCTAATCGTAGTAAACTGTATCATCCTCGGAAGAGCTGAGGCGTTTGCTAACAAGAACACTGTATTTGATTCTGCTCTAGACGGAATCGGAATGGGTCTCGGATTTACGCTCACACTTACAGTAATGGGTACAATCAGAGAGCTACTCGGAGCAGGAACATGGTTTGGTATGACAGTATTCGGTTCATGGTTCACGCCAATCGGATTTTTCAACCTCGCACCTGGTGGTTTCTTCGTATTCGGAGTTCTCATCGCAGTACTAAATGTACTCACTAATGGCAAGGCTCTCAAGAAGAAATCGTTTAGCTGTGGCACATGCCCAATGTACAATTCATGCAACCTAGCAGAAGCTAAGGAAGTTGCAGCAGAGGAGAAAGGAGCTGAGGCATAATGTTAAATTTAGTTATCATCTTTATGTCGATCGTTCTTGTAAATAACTTCCTGCTATCGCAGTTCCTCGGAATCTGTTCATTCCTCGGAGTTTCTAACAAGATGGAATCGGCGGTTGGTATGAGTGGTGCGGTAATATTCGTAATGGTAATTGCGGAGATTACAACATGGCCAATCCAACAGGTACTTAATAAGCTAGATATCGCATATCTACAGACTGTAGTGTTTATCCTCGTAATCGCGGCTCTAGTACAGTTCGTTGAGATGTTCATGAAGAAGTTTATGCCAGCGCTTCAGAAGTCGCTTGGTATCTACCTTCCGTTGATCACAACAAACTGCGCTATCCTCGGTGCGACAATTAACGCTATCAACTATAACTACACATACATTCAGGCTATCGTTTACACAGCTGGAGCTGGAGTGGGTTTCGGCCTTGCGATGGTACTGTTTGCAGGTGTTCGTGAAGAGAAGCTCTGGAATGAAGAGGGCGTACCTGCTGCATTTAAGGGAGTTCCAATGGTACTCGTAAGTGCAACAATCCTCTCGCTTTCATTCATGGGATTCTCAGGATTATTCCAGTAAGGAGGGGTATAGATGAACGCAATTATAACAGCAGTAGTACTTGTAGTTTGCGCAGGATTCATAGCTTCTCTCTTGCTAGTAATCGCTTCACACGCTTTCTACGTTCCAGTAGATGAGAGAGTATCCGAGGTAAGAGAGATTCTACCTGGCGCTAACTGCGGTGGATGTGGATTCGCTGGATGTGATGACTACGCAAACGCAGTAGTTAACGATGAGTCAACAAGCTGTAGCGCTTGTACAGTAGGTGGAGCTTCTTGTGCTGAGCAGATCGCTAACATACTCGGTCGTGCTGCAGGCGGCGCTGATAAGCAGATCGCACAGGTAATGTGCAACGGAACATGCGATGCTTCCAAGAAGATTCTTGAGTGGCAGGGTATGCAGTCATGTGCAGGTGCTAAGACCTTCTTTAACGGCAACTCAGCTTGTTCCCAGGGATGTATCGGTCTTGGAGACTGCGTAGGTGTCTGCGAATTCGATTCTATAGGCATCATCGATGGCGTTGCTAAGGTTAATAGAGACACATGTGTTGCATGTGGTAAGTGCGTGGTTACATGCCCACAGACTATCATCAAGATGGTTCCTTACAAGAAGGAAGTGCATGTGCTATGTATGAACACTGAGAAGGGCGGAGTTACTCGCAAGCAGTGTTCGAACGGATGTATCGGCTGTGCAAAGTGTGAGAAGACATGTAAGTTCGATGCAATTCACGTTAATAACAACGTCGCAGCTGTAGATTACGAGAAGTGTAAGAACTGCGGAATGTGTATGGGCGTTTGTCCTACAGGATCGATCAACAGCTATAACGAGAGACACGCAAAGATGGCGATTAACGCCAAGAAGAAGGCTGAGGCTGAGAAGGCTGCTAAAGCAGCTGAAGCGAAGGCTAAGGCAGCAGCTCAGGCGTAAAGGTTCGTACAATCGAATATAGCGATTAGACACGGCTGGCGGTATGCTGGTCGTGTTTTTTGTTCAAAAAGTTAAATAATGTTGGGAAATATGAAGGACGCTCTACTTTATTTACGAGTTGCTTTTATATTAAGACATGATTTTGTTCATAACATGGAATTTAGAACGGATTCAGTTGTAATGCGATACAAAATTAAGGTTTTAAATTGTCAAACAAAACAATAAAATAAAAAATAATTTATGTGTTGACACAAATAAATCTCTTTGCTAATATAATTTTATGATGTACTTATATAAGTACATAGTGCTAGGAATCATAACGACTAGCAATTAGGAATTATTTAGTTAAAGGAGAGAACAGATGCTTCCGATTGTGCAAGAGATAAATGCTTATTTATCAGACTATGTGTTGGTATTCATGTTGCTTGGTGTTGGACTATGGTATACGTTTAAGACTAGATTTGTCCAGGTAAGATATTTCAAAGAGGGGTTTAAGAGAACCTTCGGCGGAATATCCCTCAGAGGTCATAAGCATGACAACGGCATGAGCTCATTTCAGGCTCTTGCGACTGCTATTGCAGCTCAGGTTGGAACTGGTAACATCGTAGGTGCTTCAGGTGCTATCTTAACCGGTGGACCGGGAGCTATATTCTGGATGTGGGTTATCGCATTCTTCGGAATGGCCACAATATATGCGGAGGCTACGCTCGCTATCGAGACTAGGCAGAAGGCGCCATCTGGCGAATTCCTCGGAGGTCCTGTTTACTATATCAGGACTGCATTCAAAGGCGGTTTCGGAAGATTCCTCGCAGGATTCTTTGCAGTAGCTATTACACTTGCGCTCGGATTCTTCGGCTGCATGGTACAGTCAAACTCCATCGGAGCTACATTTAGCACAGCCTTTGGCGTACCTGGCTGGACAGTTGGTGTTGTTCTGGTTATACTTTGCGGATTTATCTTCCTAGGTGGTACTAAGAGACTGGCTTCCGTTACGGAGAAAATCGTACCAATCATGGCAGCTATATTCATATTAGGTGGACTGATTCTGTTGATAATGCGCATAAAGTACATCCCAGCTACATTTGGCATGATCTTCAAGTATGCGTTCGAGCCACAGGCTATCATCGGAGGAGGCTTCGGTATGGCTCTTAAGACTGCTGTCTCGCAGGGAGCTAAGAGAGGACTTTTCTCGAATGAAGCTGGTATGGGTTCGACTCCACACGCTCACGCTCAGGCTCACGTTAAGAACCCTCACGATCAGGGTACTGTAGCTATGATCGGTGTATTCGTCGATACATTCGTCATCCTAACGCTCAACGCGCTAGTGGTTATTTCGACCATGTACACAGAAGACGGCGCTATCGCTGGCGGAGTTATTCCTAAGGGTATAGATAAAACGAACCTCGCTCAGACTGCTTTTGCATCAGCTTTCGGTGATAAGATAGGACCGATGTTCGTAGCTATCTGCCTATTCTTCTTCGCCTTCTCGACTATCCTAGGCTGGAACATGTTCGGCAAGATTAACATGATCTACATGTTTGGAGAGAAGTCGGTAAAGGTGTATACGGCAATTGCACTTGTATTCATATTCCTCGGCACTTGTGCTTCGAATGACCTCGTATGGGAGCTCTCAGATATGTTTAACCAGCTGATGGTAATCCCTAACGTTATTGCACTCTTCGCTCTCACAGGTATGGTTCTACATATAGAGCACACCAGAGATGAAGAAAAGCATAAGGTCATAGAGAAGAAGAAAAAGAAGTAATATACATTTAAATTGACAACATATCATTAAAGTACTTTCTTTTATGAACAGCGGATGCGCGGCAGCGCATCCGTTGTTTTTATGCACGGGAAGTTGCTTGGAACTATTACTAGCTATGCATTTCAAAATTCTACTGACTGCGGTCATAAACCATAGTAAATAAACAAATAAAATACATGTGATTTAAAAGATTGATAAAAATTATATGTATTTCTATGATATACTAAAGTTAGTCATGGTTAACTAAAATTTAATATATCTAACTATCATTTTAGGAGGAATGAATGGGTAAGAACGCGATCTTAAAGCCGATATTGATCGGCGCACTCATCCTAGCAGTGGCAGGGGGAATCGCTTTCGCTATGTTCGGAGGTGGAGCTGATAAATCAGAGAAATCTGCAGTTTCCCACAAGAAAGAACAGACGGATGTAGCTGATGAGCAAAATACGCCACAGGAGAGTGAAGATAAGGGTACTGCAGGGGACTATGAGACTAATAGTAACGGGGAAAGCGGTAACAGCGCGTTAAACAGGAGCTCGGGCGATAGCCAGAGAGCAAGAAGAGTTATTTCTCATAATAGAGTTCAGAATCAGACAGCTACTTCACGAGTGGTTAAGAACGGAACTAGCACAGTACCAGCTGTAAAGCCTTCGAAGCCAGCCGTAGAGCCATCAAAGCCTGTCGTGAAGCCATCTAAACCAGATGTAAAGCCGGGTGAAAATCCTGGTACAACTCCTGGTGGAAACTCAGGCATAAACCCTGGCTCAAATCCAGTGAACCCTGGTACTAATCCTACGGTTAATCCAGGAGAGCAGGTAACTCCTGCGCTGGATCTAGATGCTAGGGTAGAAAAAGAGATCAGTGAATTCATGAGAACAGGAGAGCTCAAGGACGGACAGTTTATCGGACTCGGTGATGGATTCGATGAGGCTAGAGGCGGAGTTAAGACTGTTGTCAATATCAAGAACAATGTCATCGAGAGCATCGTATTCGTCGAGGGTCAAGGCTACTCAGGACTCGATTACATGGGTATCTCGTCGAGAGTAATACCACACCTATGCGGAGAAGCTGGCAAGAGAAACATCGCTATTCTCAAATTGTACAGAAAGTACATCGACCAGATTGCTGGCGCAAAGGATCATGCCAAGGAGGCGGAGAAGCTTCTAGGCAAAGAGTATGCGAGCAAGATTACAGATGCGAGAAGAGCAGAGCTGGTTTCGCCAGTTATCAGACAGTATCTGGGTGAACATCACAAATGTAAGAAGATGATGGATGCAATCTCTGGAGCTACACTAACTACAGGCGGAGTTGGACTATCCGTGGATAACGCCCTAGAGCTTTCTGAGAATGACAAGAAGACAGGAAACGATATAACCGATATCAAAATGCTAGAGCCTACAGAGATTAACGGATATACAGGCCAGAGAGTGCTAAAGTCCGATATCGCGAAGCCTCTTGATCTGTCGAGCATAAAGGTTGAACTCGTTAAGGAAGATGGCACCAAGATCGTGGTTCCATACTCTGAGTTCGGCAAATACGGAATAGAAGTGACCAACAGGGATACTGGCGAGAAGCTTTACGATAAGATGAATCTCTCTGATGAAACTAAGAGCCAGGCGTTAATCGCTAGAGTTACGCATAAGGGCTCGAAGAGACGTACGGAATTTGCGATATTCTTTGAATCTTACAGCACAGATTACATCACTAAGATGGAATACAGCTTCGATGGCGGTAAGACTTGGGAAGAGGTAACTGACCCTGCTAAGTCTGAAGAAAATAGTAATAACATAGCATACAGACAGACGATAAAGCTCAATAAGGACTACTTCGGCAAGAAGGCTATATTTAGAACTACATCGATTAGTGGCAAGCACTATGTATACGAGAGCAGATTCAAGGTTGATGAATACAACTACAAGTTCAGCTTCAACTGCATCAACAAGGACTACGAAAAGAACAAGAACGCTAACTTTGCGCTCTACATCACTTTCGTAGAAGATATCGACAATGAAGATCCTGGCACCGTTGATAATAACCATGACGAGGGAAATCCTGACGAAGGAAATGAAGTTGAAGATGAATTTACACCAGTGCTGTCATCTAAGATAATCAACAAGAAGGTTGGAGATGCAGAACCTACTCTGAATGAGTACAAGGCACTCATCTCAAACTTCCCAAATGACGGCAGCGTAACGCTGGAGGTACTCGACCACCCAGATATGTCGGAAAACGGATACACTTTGGTAAAGGTAAAAGTAATTTCGCACAGCACAGGGAAAGAGTCCATCGTAACGATTGGCGTAAGTGTTGCGTAGGAAGCGTTTAAAACGAACTAGGTGTATAGCAAGCACCTAGGGGCTATGATATTTAATCAAGTGATAATGGTAATAAGAGCGAGGCAGATGCCTCGCTCTTTTGCTTTTATATGCAGAGACACTATGGCGTCTATGTATGGGCGCATATTAGGTGACATGACGGGATGAATCTGACAATATAATAAAAAATTTTTATTTGTACAAAGCGCGAAAGTCTTGATTAAACTATGAAATATATATAGAATTTAAATATTAAAGGTAAAGATTAAGGACAATCGGAAGTTAACTAGAGATAATGCTTTCAGTGATGTATTCGTAATGTAAAAGGAGCGAAGATACATGAATAAAAAACGCATTTGGAGTATTGTGCTCTCTATCTTCATGGTAGTGAGTGCAGGATTTAATTCACTTTTTGTATGGGCTGATAGCGGCTCTCCGTCAGGGACGACAGCTACTAGATCAGGCTCATCTCAGCCTCTTGACTACAATTTTAATGTAGACTGGGCGAACGGAGTATCATCTGGGGTAGTCGACTATCACTACGATGATGCTACAGACCCAGATCATAAGAAGCTTATTATGACACCTACTAACGACAATCTTAAGGTCGGGACAGTAGGGTATTCTTTGGCTATCAATAACGATGCAAATACTAAGCTACCAGCAGGCTCTATCAAGATAACCATGCCGAACTACCTGTTCGATTCATGGACTGATAAGTATGCGGTAAATAGAGTAGACGGCGGTACCCCTAGGAATACCGTCTCTTGGCAGATTCCTAAGGCTCCTGCGACATCTGCAGTGAGTGACTTTAACTACGTTGATAACGGCGACGGCACCTATACAGTGACCAACTTCAAAGAGGTTGCAGGCGGTGCTAAGCTTCACTTTGAACAGGCATTTCAGTTCAGACCTTCATATATCAAGGTAGATAGTGACGGAGTACAGCAGAGGAATCTAGACTTTAAGCTTGAGATAGACACCAACGGTGACGGCACTCCTGATGTGACCACTAACCGTTCGCTTACGGCGGAGATACAGAACAAGACGAAGCCAGTATCGTTAAATCTAAAGAAGGATAATCTATCGAAGGCTAATGGCGTATACATGAACTGGCAGAACTCTTGGGGGCCAGCTCCTAGCGATGCCAAGGATTACTTCTACGTAGTGTGGTACGCAGATATGAAGCGCGGTAGGACCGATACCGTTCCTTTTGATTATGAAGTAGTTCAGGATAACAGCGATGGAGAGCTGGTTGGAGCGACTAAGCGAAACAGCTATTATGTGCCACCTTACGACAAGCGTGGATTTCTGAGTGCATTTGATATCGACCGATACACTGTTACATCATATCCAGATATTGCTGCCAGCGGATGGCAGAGCAGGCTCAATCAGCCGGGAATGTTCAAAGAATACACGCCTGGGTTTATGCTACATACATTGCAGGGATGGACATATACTGACTGGGATAGCGATAGGATGGTGATGCTGAAGCGTTATCCTATGACGATGCTCGAAGATGCTAAAAACCGAGGTGTAGACCTCTCTGCTACCGGTATACCAGTTAGCAATAAGGTTACAGTCAAGACAAAGCTTGCAAACGGCAAAGTTATGACTGAGACAGATACAGCGACTGCAACGGTTAAAGTAGGCAATTATACTGGTGTTAATAACATCTGGAAATATGATTACAGTAACCACTCTTATGGCGGATCAAATATGACAGGTACGCTAGATTTCGTTTTGAATGGGGAAACTAGAGAACTTCGTAGCCGTGGGCAGTATAAGACCTTTGAGACCGAGGTTGAGGGAAGTCCACGAACCGAACCTATATACAACAATGCTACTGGGGAGTATACCGTTAAGCCGTATACCGCCGAGATTGAAGAGGGACCACTATACAGTTCCTCCAAGATGAACAGGCTTAGACCTAACTACAGTTTCAGCAGCAACATACCGGATATGACGAAGCTCCAGGATGAAGATGCGACTTACAAGAGTGTGGCGATAACGCTAACTTCTCATGATGGAATGAAGTCAGTAATCGGAGGTTGGACCACAGATAACAACGAAGATGTTACCCAGTCCAGATCACATCCTATAGAGATATGGACTAGGAAGTCAGGTGAGAACTCTTACACCAGATACGGCAAGATAACCTTTGACAGCACAGGCAAGTACACATTCACGTCCGATGATGGTAACACAGTTGTCGACGATGCGAAGGGAAAGGAGATACCTCTGCCAGCTAATACGAGCGGACTGAAGTACAAGTACACCAGTGAGTACTACAATTACAACTTCAAAGCCGATACTGTCGCTGAGGTTCATCCGACGGCGAACATGAAGCGCATATTGCAAGCGGATAAGGATCAGTATGGGGCTTCATTCATATCATCTAGTGCAAAGGTGAGCTACTCCGAGAGTGGACAGGCAGGTGTGACCACCAATACAGAAGGCAATCCACTAAAGATACAGTCTGTAGCTATGACCTCTATAACACCAAGCTTCGGAGAGGGGATTGTTTACTATCCACAGAATATCGTAGATGACCCAGTAAAGGGCGTGCAGTCCAATAGGATAACCGCTCGCTATTATCAGATTTCATCCCTTAATGACTCAGGGCTACCCGATAGGGACTATCTAAATAAATACGTGTACAAGAAGGGTACGATTTACACGCTGCTGCCACTAGGTACGAGCGTGCAGAAGTCGAGCGTGCAGATGACAGCAGGTCCTGGATATCAGGATCGCGCTATCTCTCAGGGCAGTGACTTCAGTGTTGAGATGATCGAAGACTGGGAAGGCTCAGGTCAAACCATGATGAAGGTGGATTATGAGCTGCCACCTAGAGTTACAGATGTTAGGAATTTTAACGACCATAACTACTTCATATATTTAAACTATACGCTAGATAATCCATACAGCAACATAGTTGATAGAGGTAATAGTGTCACGCTCACATCTGCTTTAAAGGTAGATCCTGACGGCAACGATTACGTACTGCCTAAAGAAAGTGACATTTCTAATAAATTCAACAGACTGACGGAGAAGGATAAGTTCAACAGTCTGGTAAATGGTGATTATAAGTACTGGCGCTTTATTGGTGACACAGTTCAGTTTAATCCTGTAACGGTTACACAGTCAGGACTTACCAAGGAAGTTGCTAACACTATCGACAATTCGTATGGTAGCAAGACAGATGCATTTATCGGCAACCAGTACAGCTACAGATTGGCATACACATCTTCCAACTATACGAGAACTGATAAGCTCGTGTTCTACGATGTGCTCGATAACGGAGGCGAGAATGCTCCTACAGAGTGGAAGGGAACGCTAGACAGAGTAGATGTTCGTTCAATGTCTAATAGATCTGCTTACGGCCGCCAAGGTGAGTATGCAAAGCCAGTCGTGTACTATGCGACAACGGTGCCAAGCACATTTGACGTAGATGATCACTCTATATGGTCTACAACTATGCCAGCCAATAAGAAGGACATAAAGGCTATAGCCGTAGATGTCCGCAAGACTAATAAAGGCAATGATTTTATACTAGACCAAGGTAATAGCCTCAGCTTCTACGTATATATGAATGCTCCAAAGGATAAAAACCTTGCAGGCAAGAAGGCGGTAAATGAGACTGTAGCCAATGCTCGTAACTTTGCTGGTGATTCGGCAGGACCAAGCGACAGGCTATTAAAGTACAAGGCTCACTCGGAGATTACACTTCATAATCCTGAATTAGAGCTACATAAGGAGTCGACCCCAGCTACTGGTACAGAGGCTGCGCCAACTGAGGTTACAAATGAAAAGGATACTCCTATCACGTACACTCTCAAGATCAAGAACAAGAATGACCTACTAGCAACCAGAGACATAAACGTCGAGGACGTTATACCTGATGGCCTGACAGTTGATAAGGATAATATCCGCATCAAATCAACTGCGCTAGGGCTCAACAATGTGCTGCTGAGAGATGCGACTGGGGTTGGACTCACAACAGATGGACAGAAGCTGAAGTTCAACGTAACTCTGCCAAAAGACAGTGATATGTCGATAACCATCCCAACCAAGCTAACGGATAAGACAGTTAAGACCACTGTGTTCAAGAATACGGCTAAGATTACAAGCGCCGACGGCGTACCGATGGATGTAAAGAGTGAGACTACATATCACAAGGCTATCCGCCAGTACGATTTAAATTACGTAGTGACAGGGGATACTACTTACGGACTTCCAACTGACAATGCAGTACCAGCTACAGTAACAGGCATTGAATATGACCACAACCAGACACTAGCTGCTCCACTATCATCGAGCACGCATGCTACAAGCGCAGGCGTACAGGGTGAGTGGAAATTCGAAGGCTGGAAGAAATCAGCTTCCGATACGAGCACGATTAGCTCAGTCAATGTTCGTAAGAACGAGACAGTGTATGGAAACTGGAGATTTGTGCCATATAAGAATGTTAAAGTCACTAAAAAGTGGACAGACCACACAGGGGCAACAGATACAGCGCCTGTTAGCAGCGTTAAGGTTGACCTGCTTCGCGATGGCGTAGTGATAGATACCAAGGATGTTAAGGCTGCTGATAACTGGACTTATACGTTCAGCAATCTAGTGTCATTTGATATCGCAACAGGCCACATCTACACATATACAGTTCAGGAGCATGGACTTAACGCACAGTCCAAGATTGACTACGGCGCATATAGATACACTGCAACTACGACTGGAGATGTGACGAGCGGATTTACCATCACTAATAAAAAATCCATGCCGTGGTCACCTATGATTCCGGCAACTCGCAGTGTTACGGTAACGAAGCAGTGGAGCGGTGTATCGCAGAATTACAAGGATGCACATTCAGTAGTGGTGAAGCTGTATAAAAACGGAACTGCTACAAATAGAACAGCTACTCTGTTGAGCAGTAACAATTTCAAGGCGACATTTGCAGGCCTCCTCGATTCGGATACGGTGACAGGGGCAAAGAACGTCTATACGTTCAAAGAGCTAGATGCTGACGGGAACTCGCTTGAGGAAGGTGCAACTCTAGACATCAACAACAGGCACTTTACCGTGCACTATGATGGCAATAAGATTATAAATACGTTCAACAACGTAGAGCGTTCAGTGTCCGGTGATAAGCACTGGGATGACGCTGATGATCAGGACGGAGTAAGACCTAGCGAAGTGACCTTTAAGCTATTTGCGAATGGTGTTGATACAGGTAAGACCGCGAAGGCGACAAAGGCAAACCACTGGCATTACGAGTTCAGCGGACTCGATACATATGACGAGGATGCTGCAGTGATAAACTACACCGTTAAGGAAGTGCCGGTAGAGAAGTACACAGCAGATCAAAACGGTTATGATTTCACGAACAAGCATGTGCCATATACCAGAACAGTCAAGGTGACTAAGAATTGGAAAAATGACACCGCAGCTAACCGTCCAGCATCAATTACAGTTCGTCTAAAGGCGGATGGAAATGAGGTAGACACCAAGACAGTTAGCCCTGACTCAGATGGAAAGTGGACAGTTGATTTCGAAAATCTGCCAGTCAACAAGAACGGCAAGGAAATCAAATACACTGTCACCGAGGATGAGGTTCAGAAGTACAATGTCGAGTACTCTGGCAACATGGATGATGGAATGGTGATAACCAACACTAGGATCAATGATCCTGCCCCTAAGGTGGTTAAGAAGCATGGACCTAAGACTGGAGATACTATGTATCCACTAGTGTACGGAGTCGTACTGCTATCATCGATTCTAGCGCTGATGGTGATCATCATCAGAAGAAAGTCTAGAAGGGCATAGAAATCTTTTCTCAGAGATACACACATAATTATGAGAAAGACAAAAGCGAGGTAAGGGTTAACCTTACCTCGCTTTTTCTTTGTTAGCGTTATGTCTCGCTTAATCTCTTAATTCTCTTTAATCCCAGTTCAATCTACGGCGTATACTATAGCACAACCTGCTCAAATTTGAAGCCGTGCTCTCTGTCAGATTTGTCATCGGTGATGTGATACACATGGTATTCATCGGGTGACAGATCGGTGCTACCGAGGAAAATTTCCTTGGAGCTACCGAACTTATCTACAGCAACTCTCACCGATATACCGCAGCTCGTCGAGATATGGCGAGGCACGGGCATGACGGTGCAGCCGAGAGCCTTTAGAAGCTTCTCTGTAGCTATAGCGCCGTGAGTCGACTCGAATGTGTATAGATAATACTCTTCAGTCATAAAATATCTGCTCCACCCTTATAGAGTGATAACCTTGGATACTTCCTGCATAGCTCCGAGGATATCGAACATGTTGCTCACAGTTCCAACCTTGCAGTCGTCCTTAACTCCGTAGAAGTTGAGGCAAGTTCCGCATACGAGAACCTTAGTTCCCTTCTCGATTAGAGTATTTAGATTGTCGACAATCTGCTCTTCGATGCCAGTGGTTAGCTTAACACCTTCGTTCATGAATAGAACGTATGAAGGGATGTTGTCACCCTCTGAGAGTGTGAATATAGCCATCTTGGCAAGGTTTAATCCAAGCTCTGGGTCGCCAGTACCTACGGAAGCCTTGTTGAAAAATACTGCGTAGCTATCAGCTGAGAAGCTGCTTGCGCTCTCAGGAACTTTTCCATCTCCATCAGCAAAGCTTACGAGGAACTTATCGCCCTCTGGAGCTGAACTGATAGGTCTGCCATATGCGTTACCGAGTCTCTCTAGGTTATCGATCTGTGTCTGTCCGTCAACGATAATCTCGAGGCTCTGAGTACCATTATCTAATTCTTTCTTTGCCATAATTACAGGGATTGGGCATGCCTTGCCTGCTGCATCTAGTCTCATCTTGTGATACCTCCAGACTAATAATTCAAAATAAAATATACATTATTATCATAGCAGTGTCGGAAAGGTACTTCAAATAGAAATCTAAAATATCGGCAGGCTAAAGTATATGGTGAATTACCTTGTATTTTCACAAAGATAGCCACAAAATGGGTGCATTTTATAGTAATATAATTATGTATGTGTATGTGCAGATAGAGAGGTGGAATTTTGCTCAGGAAATTTGTAAAAAGTCCGTATATCAAAGCTTCAATCGCACTGATTGTCAGTGGCTCCGTGCTTATCATGCTGTCAAATGTGCTTAGCAAGACGAGATTCACCGCTGGCATGGAGACGATTAACAAGACACTCATGCCGGTATACATCGGTGTGTTCATAGCGTTTCTGCTGTGCCCGATATATAACAAGCTGGTGAGAGGCATTTATATAAGGCTTAGGGATAGCGGCGATATATCTCATGAGGCGCTTAAGAGACCTTCCCGCACGAGGCTGGCAGGAGGCAGAGTTAAAGCTGTAGATGACCCTACAGTGAGGATGAAGAGGAACCTCGCCATAGCTAAGATCGGTGCGAGTGCGATATCTATTATGATAATCGTAGCATTCTTTGCGCTAATAGGTTATTTTGTCATACCGCAGATAGTCATGAGCATCGTCAACCTGATGAACACCATGCCGCAGAGACTCGCTTACTTCTCCTCTTGGTCAGAGCACCATCTGCAGAGCTTTCCACAGATCGTCAAGTGGATCAACGAGGCTGCAAATGCAGGTACCAGCGAGATTATCGACTGGATAAGGGATAACATACTGAAGGATAACTTCCAGAACCTAGCCAATCTGGTTTCGGCGCAGATTATAAGTGTTGTGCGCGGAAGTGCGAATTTGTTCGTCGGCATACTCATATCGATATACCTGTTAAATTATAAAGAGATAATATTTGCAAATACTCGCAAGATAGTTGCTGCGACATGCTCCGAGCAGAGGTCGAGAAGCCTCTATGAGTTTGTAAAGATAATAAACGAGACATTTATCGGATTCATCGTCGGAAGAATTCTCGATGCGATAATAATCGGTATCCTGACATATGTGTGCCTGCTTGTGCTGAACATGCCACTCGCACTGCTCATCGCAGTGATCGTCGGCGTGACGAACGTAATCCCTTTCTTTGGACCGTTCCTAGGAGCTATCCCATCGGTGTGCCTCCTCATGCTGGAGGATCCTGTTAAGGCTGGATACTTCATCGTTATGATATTCGTAATTCAGCAGCTCGACGGAAATGTAATCGGGCCTAAGATAGTCGGCAGTGCGATAGGAATAGGCAGCTTCTGGGTTCTGATCGCGGTACTTATCGGTGGCGGACTGTTCGGCTTCCTCGGCATGGCGCTTGGAGTTCCGGTTTTTGCAGTGTTCTATAGATATGCTGGCAAACTGACTAATAGCAAGCTGAGAAAACGCAGCAAGGAGACCGACATAAGGTCGTATACAGATTATGCCAAGTTCGGTATTGAAGAGAAGGATTTATACGGAGAGAATCATGTCACAGAGAAGCTTAATAAAGATAAGCCTAATAGATAAGATAAGTGAGTTCATACCTGAAGCTCAGATAAGACAGGATGAGTCGATGAGTAAGCACTCGTCCTTTCGCATAGGGGGTTCAGCTGATGCAGTTGTGACCGTCTGTAGTGAAGAGGAACTCAGCAAACTCCTGAAACTACTTCATGCTGAGGACGCAAGATATATGCTGATTGGAAATGGCTCCGATCTACTGTTCGCTGACGAAGGATACCGCGGCGTGATAGTAAAGCTCGGAGGTGATTTCGAGCATATCGAGCTACTCGAAGCGGTAGATGATGTGATAAGAGCTGGAGCGGCTCGCATGCTGTCAAGCACTGCTAACTTCGCTAGGGATAACGCTCTAGCAGGACTTGAGTTCGCATCTGGAATCCCAGGGACTTTAGGCGGCGCTCTCTTCATGAACGCAGGTGCATATGGCGGAGAGATGAAGGACGTAGTCGAGAGCGTAACTCTTATGAAATCTGATGGAAGCTCGGTATATGAGCTGTCAGGTGAGGAGATGAAGTTCTCATATCGTGACAGTGTACTGCAGCATAATGATGATATTGCAATTTATGCAAGGGTCAGATTGCATAGGGATGATAAAGAAGCTATCGCAGAGAGGATGAACGAACTCGCCGAGAAGCGCAGAACGAAGCAGCCGGTGAATTTTCCGAGCGCAGGCAGTACATTCAAGAGACCTGTAGGCGGATATGCGGCAGCTCTAATCGAGGAGGCTGGACTAAAGGGTAGGACAGTCGGAGGTGCGCAGGTATCTGAGAAGCATTCGGGCTTCGTTATCAATATAGGGGGTGCTACCTCTAAGGACGTGAGAGAACTAATCGATATAGTGGCTCAGGAAGTCGAGCAGAATTCGGGGATTAAACTCGAACCTGAGGTGAGAATTATCGATGCGGAATAGAATTAAAAGGGTATAAGGGAAAAAGGAAGCGATAAGCTGATGGAAAACAACATTAAGAAGCTATATAAATTGACGGCGGACTACCATACTCACACGAGGTATTCGCACGGTAAGATGTATGCGCATGGCAAGGGGACAGTCCTTGAGAATGTCGCTGCAGCTTCAGCCAAGGGACTGAGCGAGCTGGCGATTACGGATCACGGGCCGGGACATAAGTTCTACGGGCTCAAGATGGGTAAGCTGGCAGCTATGAGAGCGGATATCGAGGAGGCTATGAGGGAGTTTCCGAATGTCAAAGTCCTGCTAGGAGTAGAGGCCAATATCATCAACACTCCTAATGGACTAGATATCAAGAAGGAGAACCTAGGTAAATTCGATATCGTCAACGCTGGATACCACTACGGACTCCCGCATGGCTACATGACGGCCAATTATATATGCTGGCACGCAGGACTGCCGTCTGGAAGCAGGGAGCAGCTCAGAAATAAGAACACCGATATGGCTCTAAGGGCGCTGTATGAGAACGATATATTTCTACTGACACACCCTGGGGACAAGGGCCCGTTCGACATGAAGGAGCTCTGCAAGGCTTGTGAAGAGACGAACACGCTTATGGAAATCAGCACTCGTCACACGCACCTCACCAAGGAGGAAATCGAGATAGCGGCGAATTACGATGTGAAATTTGCCATAAGCAGCGATGCGCATGTGCCGGATAAAGTTGGTACTTATATCGCTGGTGTAGAGAGGGCACTCGAGGCAGGGCTCGATCTAGAGAGAATTGTCAATATTGAGAAGAGGTAAGAGATGAAGATTGTCATAGTCACAGGGATGTCGGGTGCAGGCAAGACAAAGGCCGCAGATTGGCTGGAGGATCAGGGGTACTACTGCATCGACAATATGCCACCTAAGCTGGTGATGAATTTTGTAGAACTTTCGATGACAAATGGCATGGACAAGATTGCGTTCGTTGCCGATGTCCGTGGCGGTGAGTTTTTCTCCGATCTTGTAGAGGTTATCGATCAGCTGAAGAGCAGCGAGCAGATAGAGAGCGAGGTATTCTTCGTAGATGCGTCGACGCCAACGCTGGTTAGGAGATTCAACGAGACGAGAAGGCATCACCCGCTCGCGAGCGGAAAGGTTACACAGGCTGTAATCGAAGAGGAGCGAGCAAGGCTTGAGAGCGTGCGTAAGAAGGCTGATTACATCATCGACACCAGCACCATGAAGGTTGCTGATTTTAACCTGGCGATGAGGAGAATATTCCTCGGCAAGGAGGGAAATCAGTTCAATATCAACGTGACTTCATTTGGCTTTAAACATGGAATTCCAAGCGAATCAGACATCATGGTGGATGTCAGGTTCATCCCTAATCCATACTACGTGAAGAGTCTCAAGAAGCTCACCGGTAACAATAAGAAAATCGTAAACTACGTGTTCAAGTCAGACCTAGCAAATGAGTTCGTGGACAAGTACCACGCGCTCATCAAGGAGCTCATACCTGGCTACATCCACGAGGGGAAGTATCATCTCAATATCGCCTTTGGGTGCACCGGCGGTCACCACAGATCAGTGGCAATCGCTAACAAGATGGCAGAGCTCTTCCACGAGGACGGATACAGAGTGACGGTGACACATAGAGACCTTGATTTTATCGCAAAGGGAATTAGCAAGAAATAGATAGATTATAGATAAGCGAAAGCCCTTATGCAGTGATCAAGCGGTACAAATTATAACTTGAAGGGAGTCATACAGATAGATGTCTTTCTCATCACAGACTAAGGGCGAACTAGCGCGCATCATGCCGAGCAAGAAGTGCTGCATGCTTGCGGAAATTACGGGATTTCTAAGGGTAGCAGGCAGCCTCAGACTTGCTGGTGGCGGAAAATTTACAATAGTAGCATCGACAGAGAATCCAGCGATTGCAAGGCACTATAAGACCTTGATCAAGGAATACTTCGGTAGCAACGCTGGTATCGAAGTCGGAAATTCACAGATGCCGGGGAAATCACGCGGTAACTATAGATACAGATACTCTCTGGTTATCAGGCCAGAGGAAAAGAGCTCGCAGATATTACGTGAGACCGGCATGATGCTCATCCGAGAAGGTGATGAGTTTCTTAGTGACGGCATCTACCAGCCAATTGTCAGGAGTAAATGCTGCAAGAAGGCTTATCTGAGAGGGCTATTTCTCGGTGTCGGCACCATGTCCGACCCCAAGAAGAGCTATCATCTGGAATTCGTGCTCAATAGCGAACATGTCGCACATGACCTAAGGAAGCTAATCGGTAGCTTCGTCGACCTGTCAGCTGGTCTAATCGAGCGCGGAGAAGAGCATATAGTATACATGAAGCGCGCTGAATACATCAGCGATATGCTTGGAATCATGGGTGCTAATGAGGCGATGCTTGAATTCGAGAATATCAGAATCGGCAGAGGGCTCAGGCGCGAAGTAAACAGGATCTCGAACTGTGACAACGCAAATGTAGACCGAACCCTGACCGCCGCCGAACAGCAGATCCGCCATATAGAAATCATCAAGGACAAGCTAGGCCTAGAAAACCTCGAACCTGTACTTCGCGACACTGCGGAGCTCAGGCTTGAGCTCCCAGGTGCCAGCCTATCGGAGATAGGCGAGGCCCTGAGCCCGCCAATCAAGAAACCAGGCGTAAGTAAGCGCTTCGCTAAGCTGAAGGAGATAGCGGAGGGGCTGGAGAGGTAGATCATGATATTGAAAGTGCCAATCTGGAGCTGAAAGTGACAGTTGAGAGCTGATGGGTGCTGAAACTTTGGGAGTTTCATGGCTAATAATTTGGTGGAGATTTTAGCAGGGGTAAGACTGAGAAGCAAGGAAAAAAGGATGGGATTTTAGCGGTTTGGAATTCAAAAATCAAGCGCAAAAGTGACCGATTTTAGCGGCTAGAGGAATAAAAATCAAGTCATGACTAATATATAATTGGTGGATTTTAGCAGTTGGGATTTGAGAAATCAAGGCCTGCAGATAATGAAGTTGAAATTTTAGCAGGAGCAAGTTCTGAAATCAAGACTGATTGTTAAGAATTATGGGTGAAGATTTTAGCGGCTGCGGAATTAGAAATCAAGCATAAAGTGAAAAATACGGATGAGGTTTTAGCGGACGCGACAACTAAAAGCAAGTCTGAGTATGAGAAAATTTAGGAAAATTTTAGCGACTGCGGAATCAAAAAGCAAGTAATTTGCACTTAAAAAGCGAAGAATTCTAGCAATCAAATTGTTAAAAAGCAATACTAGGTAAAGATAAATTTAGAGAAAACATTCCGAGGTGAAAATGAGCGAAAATATTGATAAGACTGCTGCTCTTGTAGTTAATGAAGGGCAGATCGTAGAGCTCGAAATTACAGATATGACTGATGATGGCAAGGGACTGGGCAGGTTGTCTGGCCTTGCTATTTTTGTGGCGGGCGCCGTTCCGGGGGATAAGGTGAGCGCCCACATCACGAGGCTCAAGAAGCGCTACGCACTTGCTGAGACAATCACGCTTCTTGAGGCTTCCGCAGCCAGAGTACAGCCACCGTGCCCATACTATCAGGACTGCGGCGGCTGTTCGATGCTCGAGCTTAGCTATGACGAACAGCTCCGCATCAAGCGCAAAAACATAATCACTAAGCTCGAGCGTATAGGCGCCCTTGAGGAGCCAACTGTCAGGGAAGTCCTGGGCGCCACAGATAGAATCGGAGCCGACGGAGGGCAGGCTGAGGAGATCGGGCGACCTGGGAAGAGCGAGGAGACCGAGGAGACGGGGCACTCTGAGCAGATTGAGAGTGCCGGCTATGATGACAGCGAGTCATTTGAATCGATGCTCAGATACCGCAACAAGGCTGAATTCGCTGTGGCGATGACGAGCGCTGGCCCGCTCGTCGGCTTCAACAAGCGCGGTAGCAACAAAATAGTCGATTGCACCGACTGCTTCCTCCAAAAACGCGCGACAATGGCAGCAGCAAATGCAGTCCGCGAAGTCCTGAGAGACAAGCTACTCACCGTATACGATGCGAGGCACGGCAAAGGATTTCTAAGGGGATTTACCATCAAGGTCTGCGAAGGCACGGGCGAGATGATGCTCATATTTACAGGCACATCCAAGCAGCTGCCAAACGCCGAGAAGGTCATCTACACCATCAGCGACGCAATCGATGCAGTTTCGACCGATGAGGAGCCGTACTTCCTACAGAGCGTGGTTGTCGAGGTGAACAAGGCAAAAGACCTCCGCGAACCCGCATCCGCTTACGAGGTGGTGGCTGGCTCAAACACAATCACCGACATCACAGATGATGGCATGAAATTCGAGATTTCCGCGCCGGCATTCTACCAGGTCAATACGAAGCAGATGAGCAAGCTCTACGCCAAGGTCAGGGAATACGCCTGTCTCAAGGGCGGCGAAACCGTCTTCGACCTCTACTGCGGCATCGGAACCATCGGGCTCAGCATGGCGGCCGACGCTGGCATGATCATCGGAATCGAGTCTGTAAAAAACGCCGTTATCGACGCAAACCGCAACGCCGTAATCAACGGAATTGTAAATGCGCGCTACTACACAGGCCGCGCCGAGCAGGTGATGCCGAGACTCCTCGACAAAGAAGATAAGCTTTTCGTCGATTACATAGATGAAAATGCCCCAAAGATTGCCATCCTCGACCCTCCGCGCGCAGGATGCGATGAGGCACTTCTCCGAGCAGTCGCAAGCTGTGAGGTGGACAAGATAGTGTACGTGTCCTGCGACCCGGGAACACTGGCTCGCGATATCAAGCTGCTTGGCGAACTCGGATATGCGTTCGTGGAGGCGACACCAGTGGATATGTTTGTGGCGACGATGCATGTTGAGACGGTGGTATTATTATCCAAACAAAACACAGACTAACATATTGATATAGAAATCGGAGAAGAAGAATTATCTGAAATAGATTTTTCAAAAGATGCAGCTTATGGAGAATTTTAAAATTAAGATATTAGAAACTAATGAAGCCTTGCAAGAAAAGACAGATTAGGATAGTGAAATACACAAGGCTATGACAATTGACAAATGGCATATAAAATTATAGAACAAAAATCATAAGATTAAATAACAAAGGAGCCTAACATGAATCAAAAAGAAAAAATACTAGAATCATGGATTATGGTGGAGCATTTATCGGAGGGAGATATTAATTTAAGAGACAAGAACATTTTAACTTTTCAAGATCTTAAAGATTATGATTTCTATGATGTATTTAAGAAAAAGATCAAATGTCTTCATTTAAGTCCATACCAAAAAGGCGGGATAGTTGTATATTTTGATATTTTCAAATTTACAGAAGTAATTGAATTTTTGAGAGATAAATTCAATCTTCCAGTATCCAATCAAGAAATCACTTTAGGATACAAATTTTCATTTGCACTGTATTTTGATAAGGATTTGCAGATAAATAATGATATGACTTTTTTTACAGAAAGCTTTTATATTAGAAACTTTCATAAAATTCCTTCGGAAGAAGCGTTTAGGGAATATGATGAAGATTTCAACAAGAAAATTCAAGAAGTATTTGAATGTCCAGAAAATAAACCTTATAAAGATTGGTTCAATAAAGCTATAATGGACATTTTAAAAACTAATAAAATAGATATTAATAATTGTAGAATGAAGCCTTTGAAAAATTTGGAGACCGATGCAATTAATCTACATTCATTCTTCATTAATGATTTGCAAAAGGCGAAATCTGTTCATTCGAAAAACTTGAATGATTATTTGCTTGGAAATTGTTCAAATAGAAAAAATTTAGATAGTAGAACCACTTCTCCTAAGTTTAATAAATATATTTTTACAGAGATTTTACAGCCATACAACTATCCTTTGTCGAGATTTCCGAGCAATATACAATATGCACCATCTTTTATGCAACAAGTAGCAATCAATTTGTCGTTAGGATATGATTCTAATAATATGAGAAGTGTAAATGGACCTCCAGGAACAGGGAAAACAACACTTTTGAGGGATATTTTTGCACAATTACTAGTAGATCAATCCTATGAAATCACAAAACTAAAAAATAAAAAAATTACGGGAAATGATAAGACTGTTTATTGGGAAAGCGAATCATACAAAGCTTCAATTGGTATACTTCCTGAAAAAATAGCAGAAAATGGGATTATTGTTGCAAGTTCTAATAATGGAGCTGTTAAAAACATTGTAGATGAACTCCCATTAATATCCGAAATTGACAATTCATTTGTAGATGAAATAAAAGGAATAAATTATTTCAAAGATATTTCTAATTCAAAAATTTCGACAAAATGGGTAAAAGAAAATGATAAAAATATAGAGAAATTAGAAATTGAAAAACAATTAGATGAAAAATTCTGGGGATTATTTTCTCTTGAAGGTGGAAGAAAAGAGAACATGGAGTATATAATCACCGCATTAAAACATGTGGTTGATGATTTAAAAACTAATTATATTTCTGATGATAATATCTATAGTGAATTTGAGAAAAAATACAATGAGGCGTTGTCTTATAGAAAAAAAAGACAAAAGATATCGGATAACTACTTCTCTATGAAAAAATTTGAATACGAATTATTAAACAAAAAATCAAAATTCAGTAAAAACGTAAAACAAAGAGAAAGTGAGTTCAGTAATTTAAAAAATGATGTTAATTTGAAATTAGAAGAATTATATTTGAAAAAAAATAAATTTAGTCAAAAAGTAAATGAATTGAAGAACGATTATTCAAATATAATTGAAGATAAAAAAATGATTGAAAATAGCATTGATGTCCTCAAACTGCAAAAACCAGGATTTTTCCAATTCAGCAGGAAAAAAACATACAATGAACAGATGAGGAAATACTCTGACGATTTACTAAAAATATTAGACCAAGAAAGATCGACAAAATCAAAGTTAGATTCTTTTATAAAAGATTTAAAACATATCGAAGATCAAATTTCTTATGAAAATAAGCTTATCGAAGATAAAAATTCAGAGATTGTTCAAGCGATTCAAAATGAGGATAAAGAGATCAAAAAACTAGAAGCAAAAATAAGAGACATGAAATATGTATTAATAAATACAGATGTTAATGTGTTAGATTTTTCATTGCCATATGATGATTTGCAAATGAGTAATCCTTGGTTTGATGAAGAGTATCGTAGAATTCAGTCTGAACTATTCATAATTGCACTGAAAGTTCGCAAACAATTCTTATATGAAAATATAAAAAATATTGAAGCTGCAACTAGAATATGGAACAAACAACAAAATTACTTGGATAAAAATATTATTATACAAGAAGCGTGGAATTGGATTAACATGACAGTTCCAGTTATAAGTTCTACATTTGCAAGTATGGGAAGGATGTTTTCAAATATTCAAGCAAATTCTTTGGGACATTTATTTATTGATGAAGCAGGACAAGCCTTGCCCCAAGCAAGCGTTGGCGCGATTTTTAGATGTAAGCATGTTATGGCAGTTGGAGATCCAGCCCAAATCAAACCAGTTTTAACATTAGACTCATATATACTTAGTTTATTGGGACAAAATTATGGAGTTGGACAAGCTTATCTATCAGAAGATGCATCTACTCAAACTTTGATTGACAGTGCTAGTCAATATGGATTTTACAAAGGTATCAACAATCTTGAAGATTGGATAGGAATTCCTTTATGGGTACACAGACGTTGCAAGTATCCAATGTTTAACATATCAAATGAAATCTCTTATGGTGGTAACATGGTTCAAGGAAATAAATCAGACGGAAAAGCAGAATGGTATGATGTTGGAGGATCTGCAGATAATAAGTATGTAAAAGAACAGGGTGAATTATTGGTAGAAAAAATCAAGAAATTAGCAGAAACCAATAAAGACATTCTAGATAAAACTAAGAAAGACCAAGTCTATGTAATATCGCCGTTTAAAAATGTTGCGTATAATTTATCCAGAAAACTTGCAACAGATCTCAACTTTACAAGATATGACAGTAACTACAGCCCGACAAATGTAGGAACAGTACACACATTCCAAGGAAAAGAAGCACCAATAGTATTCTTGGTTTTAGGGGCAGATGAAAAAAGTAAGGGAGCTGCAAACTGGGCAATGGGATCTGAAAATCCAAACATAATGAACGTATCAGCAACTAGAGCCAAAAAAGAATTTTATATAATTGGAGAAAAAAAGCTGTACTCAAACTTGTGTAGTGATGTTATAGATAAAACGATAAACGAAATTAGAAAATTTAATTCAAAACCCCCAAAAGAGCGTATGACAAAAAGTCTGTAAATTAAAGAATAAATTAGTCTCCTGTGGTAGTACAAAAATACCATAGGAGGATTTTTTTATGGCAAAGAAGAAAGATATCTACAAAGTTAAACCCCTCAATGACAATAAGAGAAATATTATCCAATCCCTTATTGAAGAATATGACATTGAGACAGCAGAGGACATTCAGGAAGCAGAAATGGATGAACATCTTGGATACGATTCATATGAGCGCTGCGAGAAAGATAACTACAGAAACGGAACTAAAAGAACGAGCTTTAGAAGTAGGTGTGGAGAATTTGAACTAGAAGTACCGCAGGATAGAAGCAGCTCTTTTGAGCCACAGGTGGTACAAAAGAGGCAAAAGGACATCTCAGAAATAGATCAAAAGATAATCTCCATGTACGCAAGAGGTCTTACAACGAGGCTGATATCTGACCAGATAGAAGATATCTATGGCTTTGAATGCAGCGAAAGCTTAATCTCCAATGTTACGGATAAGATTTTGCAAGATATAGATGACTGCCAAAAGAGATCACTTGATAACGTATATCCAATAGTATTCATAGATGCTGTTCATTTATCCGTGCGTGAAGATCACGTAATTTTAAGAAGCTTGCAGCATATGTAATGCTGGGGATAAATAATGGGGTATGTAATGCACGGATCATATAATTGGGCACCGACATTTAATTATAATGAAGAAACATTAGCCACTGCAATTGATCATGAACTTGTCACAAAGTTTGCGAAAGAGTTTATGGAATTATATAATAGGTTTTATTTTTAAATAAAGAGAAATTAGAATTCGTAGGGAGGTAGTTATGTCTTTTTTAAACTACAATAAAAATGAAAAGTTGGAATTTAATTATAAGAAAGCTTGTGGTTTATGGTTAATTGTTGTAGCGTTGATTATTTTATTGGCAACTTTAATAGGGGGAAAACAAATCATCAATATGCAAGTATTTTGCATTGGTTATGTTATCAGTTTTTTCTCAATAAATATGAATAAAAAAGTGTTGAATAAACTATCCGACGGTTCGTCAAGTAAATTTCAAAATAAAGTTTCTCTGTATGCGATTATTTTATTATTCGTGTTAATGGTTTTCTTAGGGGGACCTTTTTTGCAACTGAAAATTGGCGATTAATTTGGTTAGGTGCATTAATGGCGACAGCTTTGCATTTTTTTCCATACTATCTTGTTCATGGAAAGTCGATGATATATTTGGGAATCATTTGTAGTATAAATATTGCTGTAGCATACATATTTACTGATATCTCATTGGTGATAGTTGCATATATTGATGCAGCAATCAAGTTTATATTTGGAATATATTTACTGTTTTTTTCAAAGCCATCAAAACAGGGATAAATGTCAGTTTATATAGGTAATACCATTTAACGATAACCTTATGCTATCGTTAAATAGTTTAGTTGATATGTTCCCACATGCGAACGCAACTACTTGATATACTTAGTGTTCACTCGTTTCATGTGGAGATGGTAGTTCTAATGTCTAAGAAATAAATACGGAACCCTGAAAGGCCTGTATTTACGGGCTTTTCTTTGAATCCAGTCTTAGATAAGTTCCCGAATAAAAATATTATTTTTCAATTTAGCTTACTTACGAGAAATTGGGTATTGACATCTAGAGTACTAAAACGAATTGACTGTATTAAAATCACTGAGCAAACAACCCTCGGAGAGAAAATAATTGCGTGAAACTGCTGGCAGTGATTTTTCCTTCAGAGAAGTGAAAAATCTGTGGTAGGGTTGTGCGGGTGAAACTGATGTATAATTTAAGAAAATGGAAGAGGTGATTTTATGGGCTTTTTAGAGGTAATGGTATTAGTCGTGATTGTGGCATGTGCTGTTGCCGTTTACATAGTAAACCAAAAGACTGGATTTCTTTGGAAACTTCAAGCTGAAATCAAATGGAGGGAAGTTCAAGCCGATATTAATGCAATAAGTGAAATGCATGAAAAATATTATGAGACCGGTCAGAAGATGAAATGGCTAGACAAAAAATTGACTAAGTCTACTAAAAAGGATTTCGAAACTCATATAAACAGATACAATAAGTATATTTATTTTTGCAATTCAAAGAGAGTTCCGGCAAAGATTGACCATAATGCTTTTACAACTATAATTGAAGAAACTGAGGATGCAATATTGAATCCAGGAGATGCGTTAAACAAAGTACTTGAACGTACACAAAAAGCGTATGATTCTGAATATAAAAACTTAAACATCACAGGTGAAAAACTTCTTGAAGAACGTAAGAAATCTATATATCTTATTTCTGATGTAGAAAATTTGGTAAATAGTATCGCAAAGAGACCAAAATTGTTTGATACAGAACTTAGTGAGATAAAAGTTGAAAAAAGTAAATTTCAGAGTTCTTTGGATTTTGCGAAAAAACAGAAGGTGAATCTTGAAAAGGGTGCAGCTGGTATTGGGGCTGGTGTTGCAGCCGGTGGTGCGGTTGCTGGAATTGCTCCAACAGCTGCAATGTGGGTAGCAACAACCTTTGGGACTGCATCAACCGGAACAGCCATTTCAGCTTTGAGTGGTGCTGCTGCAACAAACGCAGCTCTTGCATGGTTGGGAGGCGGTGCCCTAACTGCAGGAGGCGGTGGTATGGTTGCTGGTCAAGCATTATTAGCTTTGGCAGGCCCGATTGGATGGGGTATTGCTGGTACGTCAGTATTAGCAAGTGTATACTTGATGGTAAGAAAACGATTCAAAATACAAGAAAGTAAACGCGATGAAATCAAGCGAATGAAGGCATTTACTGAAATTCTGAAAGAAGTTGAAATAAAGATTGAGAAGATAAGCGTACAAACTAGCTCGATATATTCTAAGCTTCTAAAACAACATAAAGATTGCTCAATATATCAGTCTGCTGATTATTCAACTTTTTCCTCTGAAGATAAGGCAAATTTAGCTGCATTAGTTAATAATACAAAATCTCTAGCATCATTGCTGGGTAAAACAGTGGAGGATGACAACTAATGATGTTTGGTAAAGTTTTGAGGAGAAATGAAGAGCAGGCTGTAGCATCATGGATAAACTACTTAAACCAGGTACGATTGGATAGATTGATTGAAGGTCTCAACAATCAAGAGATAAACTTTTCTGATGCAATTAATACTTTAGTTTCCACAATGGCTAAAATCAATGAAACGATTATTGAACGTAATCGTGGCGGACTAAAGGGGATGCATGGATTTATAGCCGAAGTTGCTGAATGTGGAGTCGGAAATGCAAGAGAGCAGATTTTAGGAAAGATGCCCATCTATAAATGGGTAAATGATAATGGCCCAGCGGATCTTATTCGAGATGGTGTTGAAATACAACAGAAGTTTGTCAATTCAGGAAATCACTTGTCATTACAGGCCATTAAACAACATTACAGCGATTATCCATGGTTCCTTGATGGCGGTAGGAAGTATCAAATACCAGCTGACCACTATGAAAAAATCAAGTATTTGCTTTCTATTCCAGAAGAACAGGCAAACAAAATGCCTAAAAGCAATGGAGAGTTCTCTCTAAAGCAATGGAAAGAAGTTCATGAATTTTTTGATGGTGAGAAAATTAAATTATCTGATATTGAACCATCAAGGTTCAGTTATAAAGATGTACAGAGAGATCAAATTCAGGAGACCATCGGTCTTGAAAAGAATTCGATTAAGGAAACAGATGAGGCGATTCGTAAAGATTTATACGAGAAAAGCAAGGCTACGCTGAAACAAGGTGCGCAAGTCGCTGCAGCTTCAGCAGCCCTTGAAGGTGGCATGACCTTTGCTACAGGTATTGTAAAGAAGAGAAAATCGGGTAAGAAGATCAAAGAGTTTACTACGGACGATTGGATTGAAATTTCTAAAGATAGTGGCATGGGTACATTAAAAGGAGGTATTCGAGGCATTACGATTTATGAGTTATCAAATTACACTGCCACGTCAACTGCGGTAGCAAGTTCTTTATGCACTGCATCATTTGGAATTGCAAACGAAGCCTATAGATATAGAAATGGTGAGATCATACAAGAAGAATTTTTGTTGAATGCTGAAGTGTTATGTGTTGATGCAACTGTTTGTGCTTTGTCATCAATAATTGGACAAACAGTCATACCAGTTCCGATTCTTGGAGCGGTAATAGGTAATACAGTTGGAACATTTGTATACGAAATTGCCAAAGATAACCTTAACGAGAAAGAGCAAAAATTAATCAAGCAGTACGTAGAGGAATTGCAAGAATACAACAAATATCTTGATCAAAAGCTTGAAGCCTATATTTTGAAATTACAAGAGGAATTTAGAGTATATTATTCACTCTTGGAAAAGGCCTTTTCGCCAGATTATAGCATTGCTTTAGAAGGCTCAATTCGGTTAGCTGTTAGCTTAGGCGTTTCAGAAAAAGAACTCTTGAAAAATGAACAGGAAACAGATGCTTATTTCAACTAAGATTGGCGATATCGTGCTAAGCCTATCGTACCATGTGGAGACGGTAGCACTTTTGCGCAAGAAAGATATCGACGATCATATAGAAGTAAAATTGGAGCTTGATTAAGAAGATGTTACCAAGGCGGAGAGCAAAGGAATTTATGAGCATATCAAAGAATATATCCTTAGCAAATATGGGTTTAAGGTTTCAACGCTGTATATAGCTCAAATTAAAAGGAAGTGTGGGCTTGAGCTTGGAGATAATTACAATAAGTCCAAGAAAGAAAACAGCAAAGTTCCGGAATGCTCGAAAGAAAAAGAAGATGCTGATTTTTTCTCGTTCTGGTGTGGTAGAATTATTGCGATCTATAGTGACCTCCTTTGGCGTTGTTGTATCTGGTAATTCAATTCTACCAAAGAATCCTATGGATCTTTTTATTCAGATTTATATCTGTCTATTTTGGATAATTTAGAATAAAAAAGTATGAGATAGTTGTAAGTTGAGGGGAAAAAGCATTATGAAAAAAAGACTATATAATATCGGCATTATGATAGGGGGCTTTGGAATAATAATTTTATTAGTGCTAATTTTTTCTGGTGAAGCCTATCCAAGTATATTGTTTAAGATGCTGGCGCCTATTGGATTATTTTTAACATTTATAGGAGTTATTATCAGCTTTATAGGATGGTTATTAATGATCAAAGATGCAATAGAAGAAAAGGCAGGGTTGGATGTTAAAGGACTAATTTTTATAGGTATAATTATATTTTTGATACCAATACTTAAAAATATTTTTTCAAACTAACTTTCAGTTTGTCGAGGTAATACTATTTAACGATAACTTTAAGCTATCGTTAAATAGTTTTGTGGATATGTTCACATATACAGATAGATCGAGTTAACGTACTGAATGTTCATTCATTTCATGTTGAGACAGTATGTTTACTGTCAATAAACCATGATTTTATGCAAGGCGTATCTCAATAGAGAGGTGCGTCTGTATAAATTTTTGTTACGTAAAAAGTAATAAAAATATACAAATAATTTGAAAAGTGTTGAAATTAAAATTAATTAGTTTTATAATTTTGTTACCTAAATGGTAATGAAATAAAAGGAGGGAAGTAATTAGATTTGGGAATCCAAATACTATATAAGAATGAAACAGTAAAGAAACAGTTTTGTTCTGAGTACAAGAAAAAGTGGCGATATCCCGAGTAAGTAAAAAAGAAACTTATATCTGCAGAAAACTTTATACTTAATGCAGAGTCGTTAATGGATCTTGCTAATTATCCTCCGTTTCATTTTGAGCGTTTAAAGGGTAATAGAAAAGATGAATGGAGCATACGGTTAGGTAATACAGGATATAGGGTCACTATGATTCCTTGCTGTAATGATGGAAGAGAGATTATAAAAGGAGATATTTTGGCTCAATGTAAAATGATTAGAATAGTGAAGGTAACGGAGGTGTCGAATCATTATGAGTAATGTAAATGAATACAATGATATAGTAGCATTTCATCCTGGATATTATATTGCAGATATTATTGAAGATATGGAAGTTAGTCAGGCTGAATTTGCCACAAGAATGGGAACAACCGCAAAGACTTTAAGCCAGTTGATTAATGGACAAGCTAATATTTCCAATGACTTAGCAAAGAAGCTTTCTGCAATGCTTGGAACAAGTGTAGAGGTTTGGCAGAACCTACAGAATACTTATGATCAAAAGCTGATAGAGATACAACAGGCTAAAGATATTGATGCACAAGCAGAACTTGTAAAAGAAATAGATTATAAATATTTTGTTGATGAAGTTGGTTTGCAAAAAACAAGAAGTATCAACGATAAGGTTGCAAATTTATGTAAGTATTTTAAGGTTGCAGATTTAAGAATTATGTTGCAACCGGATTTTCTAATAAATTTTAGATCAAGTCCATCTTTTAACAGTGATAAGAACATCATTAATTCTAGAGCATGGATTCAAACAGCTATAAATATCTCAAAAGATATTGAGACGAAGCCTTATAATGCAGCGAAGCTAAAAGGGTATTTGCCTGAGCTTAGAGGTATGACGGTAAAGAAACCGAAGGAATTTTTGCCAAGAATGCATGAAATATTTGCTGAATGCGGTATTGCATTTGTTTTATTACCACACTTGAAGAATTCAGGAGTGAATGGTGCTGTCAAGTGGGTAACAGACGATAGGGTAGTTCTTGCGATAAACAATCGAGGAGTGTATGCAGATAAGTTCTGGTTTTCTTTATTTCATGAAATCAGGCATGTACTTCAGCAAAAGATTAAGAAGGTCTTTATCAGCAGTACGCTAGAAGAAATGATGGATATTAATAATAAACTGGAAATAGATGCAGATAAGTTTGCAAAGAACTATTTGATTTCGCCTGAAGATTATAGAAGATTAGCTCCTTCAAGATATACATCTGATGATGAGATTGTTGAATTTGCTAAAACGATAGGAATTCACCCGGGCATTGTAGCCGTCAGATTGCAATATGAAGGAATAATTCAACAAGAAAGATGCTCAAAATTAAAAGAAAAATATGTGTTTGAAACAAAGAAAATTGCATAGGGTATATATTACATAGGGAATCGAAATTCGATTCCCTATTTTATGATTTTGAACTGTTTTAGCAGAGGATTCGCCGAGCGATAGCGATGTGAATCGATAATCCACAGAATATAACGGTATATTCAAAACGGCTTTACCCTCAAGAATAAACCTCCCCTGCTATCATAATGTTGGTTCGCCAACCACATCATATAACAAAGGAGGTTTCATCATGAATGACAAAAATACACTAGCACATACGAGCTAAAGATGCAAATATCATACAGCATCTATTCCTTACCACTAAACCAAAAATACAACCCAAATACAATCAATAACACACAAAACGATAAAAAGCCCACGTCAAATGCTGTATTATATAATCTAGAAACATACAAGGAATAGCACTGCTATGAAATACTCAGAGATAGGGTTTAAAATTGCTACCACAATCTCTGTATTTTTCCGTTACAGCGGGGAAAACGATAAAAAATCATCTCGTATCCAATATGAATGAAACAATGTAATTTGCTGTGCTATATTTACAGGTTAAGGCACCAACATTGTCCCTTTAATAAAGCTGACAATAGGAATATAAGAGCATGGAGAAGATATTTTTTGAGTACAACGAAAACAGTTTAACGCTATACGATGCTTTTAAAGAAGCAAACCCACCAAGTGACATAGAGGAAATTTTCAATAAATTTCGAAAGCAAATATATTCATATGCGGATTTTGAAATAAAGCATTTCAAGAAGTTGCAACCGTTTGCAGAATATAAGAGGCTAGTCGATTTTCTATGCAATTTATTAAAAAGAGTTTGTCCGCATTACGAGAAAAAGGAATTTTATTACATTTTGGTCGTATTGAGTTATTCCGAGGAGCAAAAGGCAATAGAATATTTAGGAATGCTGACAGACTTCATTATTGCTAATAAGCTTAATCTTTGCCATGTTTTACTCACTATTTGTAATGAAATCAATGAACCACACTTGATGTCCAATAAAGTAAAATTAGAACAATATTTTGAAGATTTATATGCTAAAAGTGATTATTTTAAACTTGTAAAAAGAATCGGACTTGATACTTCAAAAATTGAGTTTAAGAACATTGGAGGGGAGGGGCAATTTAGTTTCGACCTTACTAACATGAAGGAGATTCAATATGAATTCCAGATAGAAAGTGAAATAGAAAAAAGAAAATTTTGCAAACTTAGTATTTCTGTTTATGCACCAAAAGGCATGGAAGTCTGCTTTGATGTATCGCTCACAAGTCGGGAGTTCTTGCTCTACCACCATCACAAAGATTATTGTGCATCCGTCAAAGAAGAGATGAAGCTGATCGATAAGGAAACAAATCAGACGTTTTGTATTGAAAAATGCACGAATTTGTTGGAAATCAAAAGCATTGTAAGTCAGATTGAGAGCATTTTAAAAACAAGGTTTGAGATAGATATAGTATACGCATATTTTGCTAAGCCTTTGAAAGGGAAGAAGCAATTACAAAAATGGTGGAAAGAAACCGTTTAATTTGTGAATGGAGACCATTTTAGTTATCACTCATTAGCTGTGGATGAAATGGAAAAAAGAGGGTACAAGGTTTCTGCAGAGTGGAGACATTTGAAGAAGCTTCTTAGTAACTTGAATACCTTCAATATGGTATTGTTGCTGTCAAGGTCAATGGCAAAATAGCTATATAAAGTCATAAAGCACAGGAAGGAACTATTGATGCAATTATTAACAATTGATGAAATAATATCTTCGATAATGGAAGAAACTGAGGGACTTGATGCTGAAATAACAGACGGAATTATTCTCAGCAAAAAAGAAATCCCACAGTCTGAAATCGAGAAATTAAAATCCGAACTTGGAATAGAGTATTTAGATTCGGCATTTTCGGAGTATATTTTAAGCTATAATTGGGGGAATTTCGGTTTTCTCAGCTACCAGTTTGGATATGACGATGAGACAAGCCTAAGCTGGCTGATTAACCGTAATCTTGATTATGACGAGTATCCCGCTCTTCGCAAAAAGAACCTAATAATTATTGCAAACGGCGACCCATACACTATTCTGCTAGATTGTAAGTCCGGCGAGATATATGCATTCACAAGTGACATGACTTATGAGGAGATAGTGACTGTTGCTTCCGATTTTGAAGAATTTGTAAGAGCGATGGGAACTGCTCAGTATGCTGTTTGGAAAAACGCTGAAAAAGAGTTTATAGAATCGATGGAGCGTGAGTATTCCGAGAGCAGCCTTAAGTTTTGGAAAGAACTTGTGAGCGTGTACTAAGCACTATGTAAGGAGACACCATGGAATTTATCATAGCTAATGAAGGCATTCCTCAAAATATCGGCTGTGAAGGAGCGACTATTGCGTACTATGGTAGTGAGATAGAGTTTCGCTATGAGACGGTTCCTCCGCATGGCGACGAAATCTTTTCCGCAGAATTGCCACTCTTAGATATTAAGCTTCCATTTTGGATGTATGGGAGGAATTTGATTTTTCTAGATGCATATTATTTGCTTGCAGAAACAGTGGAGGCACACACTTGGAATCCTATAACTAGCAGGCTTATCAACATACATACTGGCGAAAGTGCCAGCCTCGGTGATTGGTATAATAATGTGAAGGTAAAAGCGAATTGCGTTGAATTAAAAAATGACTTCACTGGGGAAACGATGATATTAAAGGATGTTAAGAATCTGAGCTGGGTTTAAAATGCTGGGGGTGTCAAAACTTCTAAAGGAGTGAATTATGGGCGAATATTACAAATGGGTCAATATAGATAAGAAGGAGTATATTACTCCCCGTGATTTTGGCTATGGGAACAAGTTCTGGGAGTCAATGCATAAGGATAGTGATCCTCTACATGCTCTTCGTGCGCTCTTAGCTGATGAATGGAGAGGCGATCGCGTTCTATGGTTTGGCGATGAGATGCGGGTAACAGAGCATTTTCCGAATGAGGCTATTCGAATCCTTTATGCACAATCAGTAGATTTTGGATATCCAGGCGATGCATACGACATGATTTTAGATACATATCGAAATGTATCTTGCTTGTTCAAGGAAGCCGAGGAAGATGTTCGTGAAGAAATAGGCTACTATATTAAAGATTATTTGGAGCTCAGAAGACTGGAACCCTATAATGAATATGGAATCGACTTGGAACATCCTTATGAGGGGCTATTCTTAAAAACGGGACGGAGATATAAGTACACTATCAACCATACGAAAAAAGTGTATTACTCACTTGATGAAACGGACATTCTATTTCAGAACAATACAAAGAATGACTTTTCAGACCCGCTACCAATACTGATGGGCTATGGAAGAGTTACGGAACCCGGAGAATGGCTTGGCGATATTATTGGCGTGTCTGATAGCAGACCAGAGGGATATTTGCTTTTAAAGAAACTATATATGGATAGGTAAATGATAAAGAGTGATTCCCGTAGAAACGCCTGAATGATATTGAAGAAATGAAAGGCTTGTTAGAAAGCGGATTAAGTAGATAAAGATCTATTTTAAAAAATGATTTGAATAAATTAGATAATTAAGGAGATTATACAACTGAAAATAAAAAATGATGAGTTAGAAAAAATAGAGCCTAGAACATTATGTGAAGAGGCCTGGCAAGAAATAGCGAGTCATTTCCCAGATTTTAAGGTGCTTTCAAAGGGGCAAAAATTAAAGAGGGTTGCGAAAGATAAGGATATTTTCTTCGAAATATATTTCCAAGCAAATAGATATAATAATAAGGATAGCGTAGAATTTATTCCACATATTGGTATTTATTCCAAATCAATAAAGCGTGCAGGTATCAATAATGGATTTATATATGGCGGGGATTTAGGTTCGTTAAGTTCAAGAAAACCGCATGCGTGGTGGCAACTTGCAGGTGCGAGCTATAAATTTACTGTGGAAGAAGTAAGCAAGCTTATAAAAATACACGTTATTCCAATTTTCAATTATTTCGAGGATACTCAAGCAAATATTGATAGAATTTTAGAAGGAAATTGCACGTCAGAGAGTTTGTTATACTATATATATTATTTTGGCGGTAAAAATAAAGCACAGCAGTATTTCAATAGAATTCTAAAGGTAAATATATTTAAAAATAAATATATCAGTTTCTATGAATCATTGAAAAGTATGCCTGAAGAAAACATTGATTTGAATTACTCGGAATTTTCTGGAGCCATTATGATTAAATTCGCATATCTGAATGGTATTGAAATAGAAAAATAAATTTGAATTCAGTGGAATAATAAGAGTAATCAAGTTAATAGATAATGTAAAACTATCAGATTAATCGCACACCAAAAGAGGTACCACCATGCAAAAAACAAACACACTAGAAAACAACTTAGTTGACGATTCGCTGCAAGGGTCACTTGTAGATACTACAAAAGAATGTGTTTCAAGCGACTAGGAATCAAGATAGATGAAATTTGCAGAAAGAGAGCAGGATTTGATGGAGCAATCCATTTTATTCCAGGCTTACTTAAGGATGAATACAAGTTCCGTTCTATTGATATGAATACTGTCAAAATGATAATCGAACAAGCGATGGGCTATGAAGAGCAGTGTGCGACATACACATCAGAGCTTTATAACGAAGATGTCCAGCTAATATCGAAGGATGGAAGGCTCTACTACCTTCCAGAATAAGAAGTAAGCTAGAATATATCAAAATCCCCCAACTCAACCACCAGTTCCTGTACCCAACCACGCATTCGTCATATGCTCGAGTCATGAAAGGAGGTGTCCGATATGGATCAAATCAAAATTGGAAAATTCATAGCATCCTGCAGAAAGGAAGGACACATGACTCAGGCTGACCTCGCCGAGAAGCTAGGCATCAGCGACCGAGCAGTATCGAAATGGGAGACAGGAAGGTCCATGCCAGATTCGGGAATCATGCTAGAACTATGTGCGCTTCTGCACATTAACGTAAACGAACTCCTGTCGGGCGAAAGGATCATGACAGAATCATATGACAAGAGAGTAGAGGAAAATCTTTTAGCCATGAGGCGAGAGATAGAACAGCGCGATAAACGGATGCTCAGACTGGAGATGTGGCTGACCGTACCGACAATCGTAGTGGGAATCATCCTCATAGTTCTTGCGGTGCTCCTCGCCATGCCGATGTGGCTCAGAGTAGCGCTGGTTACATTCACTGTCGCCATGATTGTTGTAGTGGGCTTCATTGCAGTTGGCATTGAGCAAAATGCAGGTTATTATGAATGTGAGTGTTGCCACCACAGGTACGTTCCGACCTATAGAGAGGTAATCTTAGCTCCGCATAGAGGTAGAGATAGATATATGAGGTGCCCAAAGTGCGGTAAGCGTTGCTGGCAGAAGAAAGTGCTAACCGATGAAGACTCAGAACTATAAACCGCGATAGCACATATTGCAATAATCAATAATCACTAATCACTAATCACTAATCACAGAGGATAACACATGACCAAACAACAACTCCTCGCCCTCTGGCAGGGCAAATCATGGGACAGTTCACCAGCAGGAATATACTTTGTAAGTCGTAGGTTCGGTAAGGATCTGCACTTTAGCTTCTCTGGATACAGTGAGAAGGACGTAAAATCAATCCCAGACTCATTGATGAAGAGGCTAGCTGCTGAAATTGCCGAGCTAGACCAGAAGGCACTTTGCTTTATAAATGAAAATTTCCCTGATGAAGACATCGAAGGTATCTCGCTTACCGACGTAATGTTCGATAAGAACGGATGCTACGGTGCCTTTGCACTAGGATATTATGTGGGCGAATCTACAGAGGGAGAGCTTTATCTGCTAGTTAGCTTCGACGAGGAATTTGAGGCTAATAACGAAGTGATCTGCGAAGTGTATTAAAGAAGAGCAGCTTCGTATAGCAAAAAAACTTATTGACAAAAGATTAAGTCAATACTAATATTTAATTTAAATTCGGCAAGTTGCTTGTTTGCCGAATTTAAATTAAACGTAAAAAGGCGGAAAAGTTGATGGACAAGACAACGATTCCTGAAGATCAGAAGATTTTTTCTATGCAGGAACTTAAGAATAAAGGATTCTCACAGTACAAAGTTAGCCAACTAGTGAGTGATGGACATCTTATAAAACTGAATAAAAGCTACTATGAGAATTCGAAGTACTGCGGAGAGGAATCAGATTTTTATTATGTTGATGCTTATACTCCTAATGGTGTTATATGCCTACTAAGCGCTGCAGTTTATTATCATCTTACAACATTCATACCTGATGCTATAGATGTCGCAATTCGGAGGAAATCCAAAATATCTACCAAACCTATATGGCCTCAAATGAATATTTATCACTACACAAATGCTAGATATGAACTAGGTATCAAAACTGTTAAGCAGGGAAAGAATAAATTCAGTATTTATGACATGGAGAAAACAGTTGTCGACATCGTATTCTATAGAGAAAACGTTGGCATTGAAGAAACCAAAGAGATCTTTACAACATATCTTCAAAGAAAAGATAGGAATCTAAATCGCCTTTTAAAATATGCAAAACTGATGAAATGCGAAACTACAATTAGGCAATACTTGGAGGTCCTCGTATGAAAAGAAGAAAACTTTGTTAAATGTTGAATTGCTTGAGGTTATTGATGTAATAAAGGCAGTCCTGCTCCCAATTGTTGAAAGTATACGAGATAATAAAGAGTATCGTTTAAAATGGAATCATCAAATTCGAGCATGGCAATAGGAATTAATGCACCTATTTTATAGGAATTAGCGTGCTATCCAATAATAACTACATATAGAAAGTTATAAAATTTGATTCACAGAAAGGATCCCCCGCATGACAGAAAAAATCAAAAAATTCATCGAAGAATTCAAGAAGCTCGAGAACAGAGAAACCATTAAGATCAATTTAATCTCCGAAACCAAGACTCCCCTGACGAGCAGCAATGTTGCAGGCTGGTTCTACTTGCCTAAGACTAGCACAATTCCTACCACCTCCAAGGGCGAGCAGCTGATGTATTTGGCGCAGATAAACTGCGAGGAGTTACCTGAGAATAGCATCTATCCGTCTAAGGGCATCATGCAGTTTTGGATATTTGGAGGAGATTACAACCTAGGTAACGACTACACGAAGCCTACCTCAGATAGCAAGAAACGTGTTATTTACTACCCGGAGATAGAAGAGCATTTCACTGAAGTGGAACTTTCAGAGATGTATAAACCTGAGGAGGATAAGAAGGAGGGCGAGCTCATCACGCCAATTAATGATGGGGCGCCATTTGCCATGTCTTTTGAGAAAACTAGCCAGTGGCCTCTGCCGAATGACTTTAGGTTTGAGGAGATTTTCAACGAGAAACTCAATGAACATATCGAGGAGACGAAGGCAGAAGAAGGCTTTGAGTCATATGATATAGGCGAAGAAGAGTCATACGATATCATAGAAGATCTCGACATCCCTAATCACACGCAGATAGGAGGCTATGGTCATTTCACGCAGGAAGATCCACGCATGTACGATGACTTTGAGGATTATACCGAGCTCCTGTTCCAGCTTGATTCGGAGTTCGGAACTGACGACTACTACATCCTGTGGGGTGACTGTGGCGTAGGAAATTTCTTTGCGAAAAAAGAGCAGCTTCGTAACTTGGACTTCGCCGAGTGCCTATATAGCTGGGACTGCTGTTAACGATTTATCAAAACTCAGAGTTCAACATTTCAGATAAAAGGGGGATATACATGAGAAGACAGGACAGAGAGATAACAGAATTAGACGAACTGCTGGAGATAATAAATCGCTGCGACATATGCAGGCTGGCGCTAAACGATGACGGATATCCGTACATACTTCCGCTCAACTTCGGGACGGAGGTGCATGACGGTAAGCTGACGCTGTATTTTCACAGTGCGCTCGAGGGATACAAGGTTGGGCTGTTCGAGAAGGATAATCGTGCTACCTTCGAGATGGACTGCAAGCATGAGCTTGAGTATTTCGAAGACAAAGGCTACTGCACGATGGCGTATGAGAGTGTAATCGGAAGAGGCAAGATTCGAATCCTCTCGGATGATGAGAAGATGCACGCTTTGAGGCAGCTCATGAATCACTATCATGAGGATAAAAATGCATACTTCAACCCTGCCGCTGTTCCGAGGACATTGGTGTATGCGCTAGAGGTTGAACATATGACTGGCAAGAGGAAGAAACCGAAAGGTCATATAAAGTAACAGTTTGCAGAAGGTGTGGTCTATATACCGTACCTTCTATTTTTCTATCTTTTTGAATCTCAAAATGTATAAATATAATAAAAATGAATTTAAGTCAGAAAAGTGAGGTTGTGCGCAAAGCCGCTATTAATGCACTTTATTGTTCTTTTTTCGCACTTTTTATGGAATTAGCTTGCTTGTCTATCCGCTATAGGCTATACTCCAATAAAATGCATAAATATTATTTTTTGAACTGAATGACTACGTTATTAAAAGGAGGAACAACGTGAAACTTGCAAAACGAATTATTGCATTCATTGCAGTAATAGCGATTACAATTGGACCATTCTCATACCCGCAGGATGTTAGCGCTGCGACTCAGAAGGACGGCTATAACATTACGATTTCTAATGTGACGGTGTCACCTAGCCCGGTGAATGTCGGCTCTCTAGCTTCTCTGAAGTTCGATTACAACATCGATACGCAGTCGGGGAATGCGATGAAGCCAGGTGATACGATTAAGCTGTCGACGAATATCGGGACGATGTTTGGCAATCTCCCAAGCTCCGATGTTCCGCTCTATTCCGAGAGTGGACAGAAGGTTGCGACAGCGACAATCACAGGTACAGAGATTAAGTTCACACTGGACCCAGATTTTCCGACGGACAGAAACTTCATGTCGGGAAGTCTATACACAGGAGCTAGACTGAAGGCGCTAGATAACGGTGCTACAGCAGGCTCTCCAGTGACAAAGCCTCTCACCATTGAAGATGCTTCGGCTAATGTAACCTTCAAGGTTAGAGATGCAGTTCCGGGGACCAATACTGGTGGTGTACCTGCTGATCCAAGTCTCAGGACCATTAACAACAGACTGCTTGAGAAGCAGGGCTGGACTTCGGCATACGACACAGCTAGGATTAAGCTGATTGCTAATCAGCTAGGTTCACTGCGTCTATTCAACACTTACAACAATATCGACAGCACCTTCGGAACTTATCAAGAACAGACTAACATGATGATCGTTGATAAGATTCCGAGAAATGGCGTTGTAGACCTAAGCACTATCTCGATTTCCGCAGTTCGTTACAACTGGACGGAGGTTCCTGCAGGTGGAAATACATTCTACGCACAGGCAGCTCCTGGAACAGTTATGCCGATAGAGCGCGGAAGCAACTGGATTCCAGTGACGCAGTATTTCAGCCAGATAACTCAGTCATCTTCGGATACTTACGACAGCTTCTACGCTAAGATTAAGGCTCAGAAGATGAGCTACGGTGTATTTACAGATCCAGCTACAGGAGGGGACACCTTCATTGCAAATATGTCTAACGACTCCCTTAAGTACACCGACCTCGAGCCAGCGCTCGCAGGTATTAACAAGATAAAGGACATCTACGGAACTAACGGCCCTTCACATGGAAATGTCGTTACGTTCTTCGCCGAGTTTGACACTCACTACCCAGAGATCACAGCGGTAGAGACTGTTACTAACACAGGAAAAGCTAAGTCCGACCAGGCAGAGGATTCCGCATCTGTTTCATACACGATCGACAAGGCAAACGGAACTGCTACTGTTGCGGCAGGAAGCATTCGTGTAAAGGCCGTTGATGACATCGATGGAACTACTCCAATCGCTGGAGCTGAGTTCAAGGTTCAGACTAAGATAGGTGGAATCTGGATGGATTACTACATCAGAGGTCGTAAGGCTACCGCTAAGACTAATGCAAGCGGTGAGGCTACAATCTCTGGACTGTCGAAGGGTGACTACCGCCTAGTGCAGACGAGCACGCCGGCAAAGTACACTTTTACCAACAAGGTGTTTAAGCCAAACCCAGCATTTACAACATCTGGTTCTCTAAATGCTACAGAAGGAACCTTCTCAATTCAAAGCGCTACGCAGCCAGGATTCTCGGCTATCGTTCCTAACTACCAGACTGCAGAAGCCGTGATTAAAGGTCACAAGGACTATGTCGATTCAGAAGGAACTGCGGTAACCATCCCAGAGAGCACCTTTGAAGTAAGCGTTAGCCAGATTGCTGGTGAGAATTACGATGGCGTGACGATGCCTGGCGATGTGACAACATTCGTGCACAGCGATGGACGCATCGAATTTGATAAGATCAAGTTCACAAAGGTTGGAACATACAAGTTCAAGGTTAAGGAAACAGCGTCAAACCCAGTAGCAGGTGTAGCATATGATACAGCTGAAAAAGAGGTTAAGGTAACTGTTGCTAACAATGGCGGAACACTCAAGGCTACAGCTGATAGCGAGCCAAGATTTAGAAACGTATTTACGTCCGTTAAGAAAAACCTAAGAGTTAAGAAGACTCTAAGCGGAGACACTCCTCCAGCAGTAGGCGAGTTCAAGTTCGAGCTATCTCAAGCTGGAACTACAGCACAAGGATTAAGCGAGGCGCCAATGCCAGCAGGCTCTGTGCTAGGCAAGAAGGTTGTTACGGTTAACGGAGCAGGCGAAATCGACTTTGGCGACATCGAGTTCAAAGCAGTTGGTAAGTACACATACAAGGTAGTTGAGCTAGATACACGCCTTGCAAATTACACTTACGATAGCACAGAGTACACGGTTGTCGTAGATGTTACAGCTGATGCAAATAACCAGATCGTAGCAAATTACGAGATTAAGAAGGGTGCAGAAACTGTAAACGACTTAACATTTAACAACAAGTACGAAGTGCCAAAGGCGCCTACATCACCTTCAAAGGACAAGACTATTAATAATGCTAAGAAGCACAAATCACCAAAGACTGGCGATAGCACAGAAGACCTGATGCTAATGCTCAGCATCTTTGCAGCATCCGTACTAATGCTAATCGGTACGATTGGATACAAGAAGAGATTGAGATAGTGCTTTAGCAATTGATAGTCTTAAATGTAAATAGGAGAAAAAGCGGATAGCAACTTAGTGAGGCTATTCGCTTTTTAATGTTTTGAAAGTTTAAAATGCAGTATAATTAAGATAATAAGTGGGTAAATAATAGCGCCCAGATGCTATAAAAGATTAATAAGAGGGTTAGATATATGGCAAGTAATGAACGAGTGCTCACCGAAGCCGAGCAAAGAAGGCTAGAGAGATATAAGATAAAGAGTGAAGAGCTAGAACGAGAAGGCTACACTAAGACAGACCTTACGATATCAGTCGTTAAGGCGAATATCGGAGCCTTATATGGACTAATCATGACTGTGCCCTTTATTGCTATCTACGTTCTTAGATATGATGGTGCGGATTTTGGTAAATCTCGAATTTCAGCTAGTTCAGGTCTAACTGTTCTGGCCCTACTATTATTGTTAACAGTGGTACATGAGCTTATTCACGGTGTAACGTGGAGCAGATTTACGAAAAAAGGTTTCAAAGATATTGAATTCGGTGTGATCTGGAAATACCTAACACCGTACTGTACTTGCAGTCAGCCGCTAACAAAGTGGGAATACATAACGGGTGCCTTAATGCCAGGACTGTTACTAGGTATAGTGCCATGTATAATCGGATGCATGGCGGCCGATATACTTTTTCTTGCAGCTGGAGTACTGATGACTATCGCTGCAGGTGGAGACATCCTAATAGCTAAGATGATACTGGGCAATAAAGCATCTAAAAAAGCGCTGTACCTGGACCACCCGACAGAGATTGGGCTGGTGGTGTTTCAGAAATAAATTTCTCTACCACCTCATGAGACCCAGCACCACTAGGTGCGCTGGATAGAAGATGTAGAAAAACCACTTATTAAATGAAGCCTTGCTACCACGTCCTCCATTATAGGAATAAATTATTGGGATAACAAGGAGCGTGCCAATCTGCCACACCTGACCGTACCAAGGTAGACCGTGGCTTACACACATGAACGCTGACAATGAAAAACTAAGGACGCTGATGGCCGCATAGCAGATGGCCTGACGGTCCTTATTTTCTTTGTTCATATAAATCGACAGTGTGAACAGAGGTCCGAATATAAGCCAGTCTGTCTTCATCGACAGTACAAGTAGTACGATGACAGCGATAATACCCTTTAATGTGCCAATCTTCTTCCAATTCTCGACAACCTCCATCAAGGCAAATGAGCATGCAAATGTAAATAGCACATTGCCAAGTGGCAGGGTGAAGGTTCCCGACTCGAAGAATGAGAATGGTATCTGTGCGATTATCGCAAAGGTGAGAAGCCTAGAGAAATACTTTTTTCTGTTGGATGTATGAACGAAGCCTTCAGCGAGTGCAAGGCACATCGAGGGAGCCGTTATTCGCCCTATCAATCTAAGGATAATATAAATACTGGCATCCGGTGCAAAAAACACGGATGCCAGATGATCACAAACCATTGATATTATCGCTATGTATTTGATCTTATTTATGCTCATTTTTATACCAGTTCCACTATTAAAACGATAATCATTTTTCACTTATATTTTACCATAGAACATTAATTATCTTAAAGAGCTTGCTTTCTTCCTGATATAAATTGTAAAGCTGAGGCTGATTATAACTGTCCCAAGTACGACTAGCCAAGCAGCGAGGTGCGTATTATCGCCGGTCTTTACAGTTCTATTTGACTTTACATGGGCGTTTTTTCCCTGAATTGAGGCTGGCTGATTCACCTTTGTGTTAGTGATAGTCGTCGTCTTACCGTCAGTCGAGACATCGGATTTTGTGCTGTAGCCAGCAGGGACATCGAGTTCTTTAACAGTCCATGTATAGCTATCGTCGAGGTTGTTCCAAGTGTACGACCAGTTATTTGTAGCATTAAGCTCTACTGGTGTGCCGTAAGCGGTGCCGTCCTTGTACAGCTGAGCCTTTGCGGACGACTCGGAACCGTTCTTCCAGATTTTCTTAACCGTGTGTGTCACATATTTGATAGTGGTGTTGTTAAATGATATAAATCCATTTCTGTCACCTGTGTAATTCCTTGATCCATCCGGATTGAAGGTGATTCTAACACCGTCATATGTATAGTAGTTTCCGTTAATCTCAACGTAGTCAAGATCATATGAATACCTACCAGCAAAATATGGGTAACCATTGAAGTAGCATTTTACAGTATAAACGGTTTTATCATACTTGATGCCTGGAACATCTGTAGGGATCTCTTCTACTGTAAAAGTTACATATTTTGTCTCCGGTGCAGGCTGTTTTTCTTTTAAATAATAAGAGACAATACTATCGAAGTATACAAAAAAAGCGTTTCCTCCATTACCAATATTTTCGTAAGGCTCGTGTGTAAGTGGTGAATCGTAATCCTCGTGCTTACGGATGTTGCCTTCGGGATCCTTAATAACTATTTTAAATTTTCCCATGTATTCAGCGGGAACTGGTCCATTATCAAGAGTTTTAGTGAATTCGACTGGGTCTGGTTGGTAGCTAGCAAAAACGGAACCCAGTGAAAAAATGTTTATAAGCATGAGTGCGAATACTAACACTGCGAGCTTTCTGATTGTTCTTCTTGAGTCTGTCATAACGCCCTCCTTTTATGTGGTTTATGGATTATATCATAAGCATAACTAAAATATACCTGAATAGTCTAAATTGTTTTTTAAAAAAACATTTGTAAAATTTTATATAAAAAAGTCTTGCTAAACCCGAAAAAGTTGTGAAATTAAACTCATAAGATTAAGTGAACTCAACGGGTACAGAATTATTTTGAATCAATTTCTGCTTAAATTTGATTTATATTTATAAATCTGATAAACTTCTAGAAAGTAAACAAAATTAGTCTTTTTATAGACAAAATGTGTGTGTTTTTAGTATACATTTGTCATCAAATAAAGATATTGCGCGTTATTTGGACAGTTTTTCTACTAAAAGGGTATGTGAAATAAAAGAAGGGCTGAGATTTAGGGGACTTTATTATATTAATGATAAAGAGAGACAGATGCATGAGTTTCCAGCCTAGTTTGGTTTGAGCTTATGCATTTTTCTTTATTTATAAAACTTGTGACTAGAGTCACTAAAACGTTAATGCATTATTATACAAAAGGAGAAAGAGTATGCAGAGATTAGTAAAAAAGCAAATTAGCTGCATCGTAGCAATGGTTATGGTATTGCTACTAGCTATGTCTGTAATTGTTCCAGACAAAACTTATGCGGCGACAACACACAGTCTTAAGATCACTAACGGTGGTAAGACTGCACACACTTTTGAAATCTATCAGGTTTTCAAGGGTGATCTATCGGGAAAGGTTCTGACTAACATCAAGTGGGGTAGCGGAATCAAGGATTCATCTAAGGCATCGCTAGGAAGTGCAAGTGCAAAGGCAAAGACACTTACTAACGTAACAAAGGCAGAAGAGTTTGCTAATGACCTTCAGTCTCACCTTGGTACACCTGCAAAGACACAGCAGGTTGCAGCTGGCGGAAGCGAGACAGTAACAGGACTTGAGCCTGGTTACTACCTGGTTAAGGATACAGCAAGCTCACAGAGCAACAAGGAAAACGGTGCATATACATCTTACATTCTTAAGATCGTATCCGACACTGAGACAAATGCAAAGCTTGACGTACCTACAGTTGTTAAGAAGGTTCAGGAGAACAGTGATAGAGTTTGGCAGGATGCAGCTGATTACAACATCGGCGACACAATCCCTTACAAGCTAACAGGTACTCTTCCTACAAACTATGACAAGTACACAAAGTACGCATATAAGTTCCACGATGAGATGTCTGCAGGTCTGACTCTAGACCCAGCTTCAATCAAGGTTAAGATCGACGGAACAGAGATTGCTAGCAGCAAGTACACTGTTACACAGGATGCTGGCTCAAACAGCTTCACGGTAGCTTTTGCTGACCTTAAGGCACTCGACACACCAACAACTGCTAACAGCAGCATCGTAGTTGAGTACAATTGTAAGCTAAATGACAATGCTGTTATCGGTTCTGCTGGTAACCCAAATACAGTTTACCTAGAGTACTCCAACAACCCTAACAGAGGTGGAGAGGGAGAATTCGGTAAGACTCCTAAGGATAAGAATATCGTATTCTCATACAAGGTAATCGTTAACAAGAAGGACGAGAACAACGATCCTCTAGTTGGTGCTGAGTTCACACTTTACAAGAAGACTGTCACTGGTAAGGAAGCAATCACAAGATTCACTATCAACAACACTATGGAAGCAAACAAGACCACATTTACATATAAGGGTCTAGATGCAGGAAAGTATGTGCTCGAGGAGACAAAGACTCCAACTGGCTACAACAGCATTGAGCCTGTTGAGTTCACAATCCACGCTGAGTACGACAAGACTTCCGACGATCCAAAGCTAACTAAGCTAGAGAGCCTTGGAACTCTAACATTTACAGCAGACAAGACAGCTGGAACACTTTCAACTGACGTTGTTAATAACAAGGGATTCACTCTTCCAGAAACTGGAGGAATGGGTAGATACCTCATCTACGTTCTAGGTGCAGTTCTCGTAATCGGTTCACTCGGATACATGAAGCGCAGAAAGGAAGCAACTATTAAGTAACAATGGGCAAGATGAAAAAAATCATCCCCAACATAATAGTGGCAATGATGCTGATTTCAGGGATAGGGCTTTTAGCTTATCCCACGATCAGCGATTGTATCAATGAATTGCACTCCTCTAGAGCAATCGGGAGCTATGTAAAGAAGACTAAGGATTTATCCAAAGAGAAAAAAGCACAACTTCTAAGCGAGGCGAGGGCATATAACGCAACTTTGGTTAACAAGAAGAATCGTTATTTCCTTAAGCCAGAAGAAAAAGAGCAGTACAACAAGCTGCTCGATGTAACCGACACAGGCATCATGGGGTATGTGGATATACCTAAGATCAAGGCATACATACCTATATATCATGGTGTTGATGCAGGTTCGCTTCAGATAGCAACAGGGCATATACCTGGGAGCTCTCTGCCGGTAGGTGGTCCTAGTACACACAGCCTGATTTCAGGCCATACGGGACTTCTATCTGCGAAGCTTTTTACAAATATCGATCAACTTGAAGATGGCGACATCTTTATGATCCATGTATTTGACGATGTGTATGCATACAAGGTTAACAAGATTAACACTGTACTGCCTGATGAAGTTGAAGATTTGGAAATCGAAAAGGGCAAAGACTACGTGACGCTGATTACGTGTACGCCCTATGGAGTCAACTCGCATAGACTTCTCGTGAGAGGGGAGCGCACCAAATATACGAAGACACAGAACGTAGAAGACGTTATTAGAATGGTCATGCTGAAATATATTGCCATATTAGCTGTTGGGGTTATAACTCTGATAGTTTTAATAAGGCTGTATATCAAAAGGCGAAGAAAAAAGAAAGGGATTAAATGAAGAGTAATAGAATTTCTTTAATATTAATTCTATGCTTCAGTTTTGTATCTTTCATACTTCCTTCCCATGCTGCATATGCAGATGATAGTGCGAGCTTAAACATCACGCTGACTTATGAGCATAAAGCAATAAGCGGTGCACAGTACTCTATCTATCAGGTCGCAGACCTGAAGGCGGATAGGACTGGTTATGTCGGAAGAGCTCCGTTTCAGTGGAATGGGAATTTAGAAGAACTTAAAACCGTAGATGCTCAGATAAAGTTGGCGCGTCGTCTTGAGAGGCAAAGCCGTAATGCAAGTGCGGCGATGACACTCACGACTGGTCGTGACGGTACGGTTCGTTTTACAGGTTTGAGAAGTGGAATGTATCTCGTGGTACAAACAGGAGCAACTGGGGAAGCTGCAGACTACACAACGATGCAGCCGTTCTTAGTGATGGCTCCAAGGTTTGAGAATGGCGTTTGGAACAAGGTTGTGAATGCCAAGCCAAAGCCTGAGGTACAGAAGAAGCAGAAGCCTAAAATCACCAAGAAGGTAAAGACTGGTGATAACAGCGAACTGTTCTGGTGGAGCGGGTCACTGATGCTCAGCGTCGGACTTATGACCCTCCTCGTACTGAGGAGAAAGAATAAGATGGGAGGAGTGAGCTGATGAATAAGAAGACTTTAATGAAAAAGCTCTCTTCCTTGCTGATAATCCTCGCCATCTTGATACAGATGTTTCCGATTGCTACGTATGCACAGGAAAACGCGACACGCACAACTCGGGCTAGACATGTCAGAGCACTTAGAGCAGGGGCTCCAGAAACCTATGTGAAGTTCAGTATACGGTCTCACACTGGCGAAAATATAATGGGGCAGGTACAGTACAACCTCATGGAAGTGAGCGGTGGTTCTGAAAAGCTAAATAAAAATGGTTTTGTGAGCTTTGTGAAACCAGATGTTGAATTTACAGGGCTAAAGCTAAACACTACATATAAGATGTACATAAAAAATGTACCACAAGGATACGAGAGGCCAGTTCAGAGTGTTGCGGAGTTTTACTTCGACACATCGGGAATTCACTTCACTAAAGGTAGTGGAGGCATAGTCCTCCGTCAAACTGCTGAGTCTGCAAAAGTCGGAATGGGATTCTTTGTACAGGATACGTCTGGCGCTGCAGTTAAGCCTGTAACCTTTGAACTAACAAAGGAAGGCGATAACGGCGACACTGCCATAAGCATTCAGGCCAAGCCTGGGGCTGGGAATAGGTACGATATCGATATTACAAAGCGTGATATCGAGCTTAATAAGAAGTATAAGCTGAAAATTAAGAGTGCACCGAGCAAATACCAGCTTCCTACAGGCAATGTAGCTGAATTCTATTTCTCTAATGAGGATGGAAAGCTATTCATAAGGTTTACAAAGGGCGGTAATACTGCAATTCTGAAGAAGGTTGGTGAACAAGATAAACCGCTTGCTGCTAATGAATACTACGGATTTGTAGGATACGGAGATAAGATCAAAGTGTCCAAGAGCAACGAAAGCTCATCTGGGGTAGAGGCATTTTGCATTAGAGCAGAGGATACTTTCCCGGGCTTCGGAGACAATGCCGTATATAAGGAGTACATCAACGATGCGGATGCTCTATATAGATCAGCTCAGAGACCTAGAGTTGGTAAAAAAGAGCTCTACGACGCAATGCGTAAGATTTATTACTACTGCGAAACGCACAAGGATGAACTCCTGAAGGATTACGGACTCAACGATGCGGGATTCTGGAGAGATTCAGTAGATCACGACCAGGATTATGGATACTATAAAACGATGCAGGAGGCATTTTGGTACTACTCAAATAGCCTGGATGATATAAAAACATATAGTCTGGGCTCTAATGAGTACACCAGGATGAAGACGGCAGTTAGCCACATCCTATCCGAGAGCAAGAAGGTTTCTGATGCGGAGATGAAATCCGTTAAGGTCAAGACATATATTACAGAGATGACTGGCAAACATTCTCAGCCATACCAGCAGCTGGTTTCGTTCGAGCTGAACAGAACGACTGAAATCAATGTGCTTAAGGTGGACGAGTCAGAGACAGCGCTTAACGGAGCTGTATTCAAGCTTGAGAAGCTTGATGATGCATCATTTACACCTATGTATGTCGGCAGAAACCAGAATATCTCGCAGTTCAAGTTCGAAGGGCTAAGTGCTGGCGAATATCGCCTCACGGAGGAGAAGACGCCGACAGGCTACAAGTCATTAGATGGACCGATTGCCTTTAAGATTGAGGAACAGAACAAAAAGTTCACTATCACGCAGACTTCGACCAATCCACTAGTAACCTTAAGCGGAACTAGTATGACATTTAAAGTTAAGAACGAAAAGCTTAAGACCAGAATTACTGTTAACAAGAAGTGGTTTGATGTTGATGGACAAGAGGTGCAGCGCTCAGCTGGGTCAATCACCTACAACTTGATGCAGGTTTCGACGAGTGCGAACGGGACGACTTCAGAGAAGGTATATAAGGCTGGAGAGACACTGTCAGCTTCAGATAACTGGACGAAAACCTATACGGATTTACCGGTGTCAGGAAAATCGGACAATGGCGATGACGTTACTTACGGTTACTACGTAGTTGAGACGGCCGTGCCAGATTACGGTACTAGCTACAGCAATAGTAACGGTGCAGAAGTTCAGACGCCAAAGGATGCAGCGGTTTCATCAGGAACTATTACAATCAAAAATACTGAGAATATGAGGTTCCTACTACCTGAGACTGGCGGTCTTGGGAGAACCGTACTGTATATCGCAGGGGTGATACTCGTGCTTATATCGGCAGGGGTGATTATCACTAGGAAGAATCGTGTAAAGAACGGTACGAAATAAGAAGCTAGAGAGCGACTGCTTTATGTGGTTGCTCTCTTTTTTATTGGACTGCTAAAAAAACAAAAACATTAAAAAAACAAGGTTAAAAAACAAAGAAAAGTTGTAGTAAATACCAATTATATCGATTTTGCAATATTAAGTAGCGTATATGCAATTTGCATAATAGTGGACTTTCGTGTAAAATAAACGAAATTAGTTAAGAATTACTTATATGATGCAGTAGTGCGTTATATAGAGGGTTTTTGCATTATATCGTTAAAAGCTACGCTGTGCATTTTGGTGCATGTGCAGCTTAAGATAAGTGTATTTATAAGGAGGGATTATGAAGGCAATTAGAAACAAAGCGCTGTCTATACTGTGCTTGATGGCCATGATTATCACAACTGTGATATCTGGTATTCCATCAGTAAATGCGGCGGCTTCAGGTGCGTCATCTGGAACCAGTGCGTCAGTTTTCTCTGACACGATTAATTTTGGTCAGAGCGGTTCACTTACGCTAAACCTAAAGCCTACCTCGCCTACGACAGTAAGGACAGAAACTAATATCACTACAGGAATTGAAATCGATGCGACGGCGCTGACGAAGCCAGTCGAGGGCTTGTATCTCGAGATTGAAGTGCCGACAAAGCAGACATCGAAGAATCAGAACGATACCAACAATATCGCTGAAGGGACGTACTTGGATAACTTCGCGACACCAGCTGCCAAGACGCAGCCTATTATCAAGTCAGAAGAGACAATCGTGACTAACGATGGGAAGACTATTAAGCGAATTTATCTGAACAAGATAGACAACACGGTAAGATTGCAGCTTCCATATGTAATGAGCTTTGCAGACAAGACTACACCTAGTGATTTTAAGCTTAAGCCAGTGGTTCGCATGTATAGTGCTGATGGCACTAAGCTTTCTACACTTGAGGATAAGACTTATGGTGTTACTTATCCAAAGCCATGGCTCATGAAGATAGTTGCGGGAGAAGAGACTGACGATCAACTCGTATACGGTGGTACATCTAGCAGGACGAATCCTTCGTCTATTTCAGAAGATGGGGCATCGGATATTAACTACAACTTTAAATTGTATCAAGATTACAGAGCATATCGCTCAATTATAATCACTGATAAGCTTCCGACATATGTTGATAGCGCAGGCAATACAAGGACTGCAAAGTTTGATCCGGCAAAGAACCCTAACTGGACTCTAAGCGCCGACGGTAAGACGGTTACTCTAAGATTCGACATACCTACGGGTGTTAGGGATTTGCGCGATTACATCAGGGATAATCTGCCAGCTTATTCAAATCTCAAGCTGTCATTCCCAGGTGCAAAGTACATGAATGGATCTAATAGAGTAAACTTTACGAACACTGCAGAGATGCAGGGAATTCCATTTAACCCGGGCACAGCTGAGGCTACTGTCGGGAAAGTCGCTGGAAATGAACATAATTTTGACGATGATACGAAGCGTTTCCGCTTAGCAGGTGATGACTACAACGGCGATGGAATGCTCGGAAAGAAAGGGCCGCTTACCATTCCGTTCGATAAGAACAGTCTCGCGGTAAGATAGCTGGAATATGCTATCAAGCTGGTTAACAAGCTCGATAGACCGCTTACAGACATTGAAATTTATGAGGACGTTCAGAACACTGGCGGTCGTCTATTTATGACGATGATAACTGGAAACCTCGTAGGTGTAGGGTCGAGAGCAAACCTCAATCTCTCACAGCTAGAGCTAAGAGGCTATAAAGCTGACGGAACGTACGACGTTATTCCACTTACTAACAATGGTGCAGCGTGGCTATTTAAAGGCGAGGTAAATGCTGACAGCAAGGAAAAGCTACAGTCATACCTTGATCAGATTAATCAGGGCACATTAGATCCTGCAAATGCTGGTGCAGTTGATCCTAAGTACAAGAGAGTGGGTCTATACCTCAAGGATTTCACACTCGCACCTTCGGCAAACTTAGAGTTTAACCTCAAGATGATGTTTATCAATCCTTTTGGGGAAACCTATAACGATAGACCTATCAACAATACGGTTAAGGCTGATGTCAACAGGGTTAACGAAGATGGCTCCAAGACGAAGATGGATCTGTCTGGTAGCTGGAACTCGTACTTTACTCCTTTCACCGAGAAGGTGTGGTTAGGTAAGGAAACTCGCAATCAGAGGGTGGGGATGCCAAACGAGAGATTCACTGCCAGGGTAGGTTTTAGGCTTGATACACTCTCTGGAGCGCGCTACCTTAAGAATCCAACATTCGTTGACCTACTGCCAACCGGTGTTTCGTATGATCAGCTTACACATGTTGACCCGATAGTTGGTTCGAAACCAGTTCAGTCGGTGGAGTTCATTAAGAACTATAACGAGACTGGCCGCGATGCGGTTAAAATTGTTCTACCTTCAGGCTACGTATATGAATATGCGAATATGTCTTATGATATTGTCGATCTATATGTCAACAATGACGTAATACCTAGCAAGGCGGAGAATGATCAGTTAAATAATAATAATGATGTTTATTTCTACGCCGATAACTGGACAAAGGGAACGCCAGCAGATTTCGCTGGTCTCTATAATACGAACAACTTCGTAAAAGACACACTAGACATCAATATAAATGGTGTCGTGGATGAGACTATACTAAAGGCAACTGCCAAGGTTCTGGGTAACAACGTAGAGAGTATTCAGTCGGACAAGCACATAAGAAGCCTCGAGCCTAATACTCCAGGCGGTGCTGCTGTATACGGAAGAGCATTTACAAGAAATACTATCTCGACAGATTTTGCCGATGTGACAAACACGAGCGGATTATTCCAGTATCGCCTAAGTGTTCGTAACTATTACAACATGGCGATGGATAAAATCCTCATGTATGACGTGTTCCCACATGTAGGCGATGGCAGAAATTCTGCATTTAGCAACACCCTTCAGGGACCACTCGAGCTAAAGATCGGTTCTACAGATGTAAGCGATAAGTACGATATATATTACCGTACGGATAGATACCCTGATAGAACGGACAAAAACGAGCTAAATAGCTCTGCTTGGACTAAGAACCCTGGGGACTACACCAAGGTTAAGGCTATCAAGATTGTAGGTAAGAATGGTACGACTTTGGAGCCGTACACAGTTCTGTCTGCATATCTCACGATGAAGGCACCAACTTATGATCCTAAGCTATCAGAGGCTGTTGCTAACAACACATTCAGTGTTATATATAACGACGAAGTAAAGCTTCGTGAGACCGATGTTGTTTCTAACAAGCTGATTGATAAGATGGATGTTGAAGCAACTAAGAAGTGGGTTGATACTGAGGGCAATGAAATTGCAACTCCGGATGTTAACGAAATTACGGTAAAACTCTTTGCCAATGGCGAAGATACTGGTAAGACCGCTAAGCTGACAGCAGCGAATAACTGGAAAGCAAAGTTCACACAGCTTCGCCAGTACACCGTAGTTCAGAATAATGATGGCACTACAACTAAGACACCAATCGTTTATACGGTGAAGGAAGCTAACCAGAACGGAAATAACAAAGTAACATATAGTGGCAAGACATATGACGTTACAGCTAATTCTGTTCAGGTAAACCCAGCTTCGCCAACAGAGCAGTTAGGCATCACCATCACCAATACGATGGAGCAGGAGAAGGTAGAAGTTTCAGGAACTAAGACATGGGATGATAACTTCAACCAGGATGGCAAGCGTCCGACATCAATCAAGGTGAACCTACTTGCTAATGGCTCAAAGGTGCAGGAAAAGACTGTGAACGCTGACAGCAACTGGACATATACATTTGCAAACCTACCTAAGTACAAGTCAGGACAGGAGATTACATACACAGTTACAGAGGAAGCTGTAGATGGATATACGGCTACAATAAATGGCTATGACATCAGTAATAAGCATAAGCCAGAGTATATTGATATCCCTGTAGAGAAGGTTTGGGTGAACGATAACAGTGTAATCAGCAGCCGTCCTAACAAGATCCATGTAAAGCTTTATGCTAACGATGAGATGATTGAGGAGCGCGATATCAAGGCAGCTGATAACTGGAAGCATACATTTGCAAACCTACCTAAGTACAAAGGTGGCAAGGAGATTAAGTATGCTATAAAGGAAGATGCTGTAGGTGGATACACCACTAAGGTTACCGGAGATTCAGCTGGCTTTGTGATCACTAACACGTATGAGCCAGAGAAGCCAAACGTGCCAAAGACACCAGATAAGCCTAAGAAGACAGGACTACCTAAGACTGGAGATAGCGCAATACTAGTATTCTATGCAGGTGTGCTTCTACTTGCACTCGCAGGGCTAGCACTTTTAATCAGAATGAGAAAGAAAATAAGTGAATAATTATCAGTTTTGAGGTTTAATGTCTTGTGTATTAATTAAGAAATCGAGCATGATTGATTACTAAAATTGTCAATCGTGCTCTTTTTTTGTGCAAAGTGAAAGATATAAAGATATGATATTGAAATAAATATACATAATTGGTAAACTTAACAGGAGTTAGGAAATTAGCGTGTAAATAATTGCAAAGGAAAGGATTATGAAAAGAGTAAGAGATTTTATTGGATATCTACTATCTCTAGTTATGATAGTAGGACTCATGCTGCCTTTGGCGAGCATGGATGTAAACGCTGCTACACCTAGAGAGGTGACAGCACGTGTAACTAAATTTACTATTCAGAATATTGCTGGAACAGACAAGAATAGTGTATATAAGGGAGATACATTCTTCCTAGCTATGGAGTGGGATGCTAGTGCTAATGGCGCTAATATGCGTGCAGGTGATTATTTCGATATCAAACTGCCTGATCAGGTGTTCTATCCAAACGGCGCAGCGGCACTAGACTTCGATATATACGATTTAAATGGTAATACAGTGGTTGGAAGGGCTCACATTACACCGGGCGCAAACAACCGCGGCGGAAAAGTCAGAATCACGTTCAACAATTGGGTGAACGGAAGAGAAGATGTAAAGGGCAAGATTAGTATAACCGCAAAACTTGAACTAAGCCAGATTACTATAGATTCAAACAACACGCTAGTTGTTACGGTTGGCTCTCAGGTCTATCCAGTGACTATACGCGTTGATGGCCCTGGAATACTTCCACCTGAGGTTCTAGGTAAGTGGGGTAGTGCAGCAGCAAGTGCCAATGAAGCTAACTGGGTTGTACGTATAAATCACAAGAAAGACACGCTGACTAACCTTGTAATTTCCGACAAACTCACCGATGGTCGAGGCGACGAGACATATATACCTGGAAGCTTTGTTTTGACAGAGACCACTATAGATGCAAGGGGATATGAGCATGGTACCCCAACAGTCGTTAATCTGACAGGAAAGCTCAACCTCGCTGCAGACGGAAGATCGTTCAGTATAAGGATGGGAAATGTTGCTCAGAAGCAGTACATACTCACCTACCGTTCGACTTATCACCCTGGTACGCTACTCAAGAACCTGGCGCAGCTCGTTTCTAGTGAACAGAGCACACAAATCGTTTCTAACTACAAGGTTATGGATTCATCGGGAGATGCTAGCGGAATCTACTCCAAGACGACTGTAAAGGTTGAGAAGAAGTGGGTTGGCAAGGCAAAGGATTCCGTAACTGTCAAGCTGTATGCAGACGGTGCAGATACTGGAAAGTCAGTAGTTCTAAATGCAGCAAATCAGTGGAAGGGCGAGTTCACAAATGTACGCAAGTACAATGACGATGGCGATAGGATTGAGTATACCGTTAAAGAGGCAGACGTCTCGGGATATACAGCAAAGGTCACTGGAACACAGGAAGACGGATTTACAGTGACAAACACAGAGATTCCACCATCGACTCCAGGTCCTAAGACACCAAAGAGCAGACTTACACCTAAGACTGGAGACAGCAATGGTATCGGAATGTATGGACTGATTTTACTATCGGCTATTACGGTTACAGGCGGACTGCTTATGAGAAGAAAGAGTCTCTAGGTTCACGATAACTATCAGATAACATTGTATTTTTTTAGAACAATATAAAAAGGGCGGTGCTATTTGGCACCGTCCTTTTCTAGTGTCTAAAATCGCTGCAGTTATAGATGCTAGAATTATCAACAGATTTAAGCCTTGGGAATATAAATTAAACCGAAAAAGTCTAAAATTGAATAAATATGCGAATAATGATAAAATATGTTGATTATGTGCATGTTTTGTAAAAGGAGGACATATGAGTAAAACTATCTCAAAGATGCTATCTTGCGTACTTGCATTGATGGTAGTTATTACGGGCGTAGTACCGAGCATAGGCGAAGTCAGTGCAGCGACTACAGACCTCAAAATCACTTCGGTTAAGGTTGTAAATACCGAAACTGGAGCTGTTGTTGCGGATCTTATGGCTGGCCAGAAGCCTAAACTAAATGTCGGAACGACGTATTCTCTAGACGTGGATTACAATATTCCGCAGGAGTTACGAAATTCCGATACGTATTTTACTGCAACACTTGGAAATGGGCTTTATTTCAAGTCGTTACCGGGTGCTACATTTACACAGGGACCGATTACAGCAACTGGCTTTGAAGAACTTGTAAAGACACCGACAGGTACGGGAACATCACCATACAATTATCCGACGGCTGGTTCAAGTAAAGCGCGCTCAGGGGAGGTTACGTATAAGACTAAGAAGGGTCTTGATGCAGCAGCTTCTCACAAAGAGATGATTTTTACAGTCGATGAGGCGTATGTCAATCAGGATAAGAACCAGGTTTTAGCTGATGATATCAAGGTTAGGGTTGGTACGAGCACAACAAATGCGACTGATTCGAAGTCATATGATGTGATTGCGGCGGATGAATTTACATATGCGTACTGGAATGACCAGAGCTCAGAGGTTATTTCGAAGGGGAACACCACTTCGATTATCCAGACGTCAACGTCTTTTTCGCATCAATGGCAGAATATCAGCGATAAAGCATTGACGAAAGCGAACAGCAAGACGACGGTCGAAATAGTATATCCTAAGGATGTTGAGCTCGTCGGGCTCGAAGAGACAGGTCTCTATCATGCAAACGGAACTGTTGAATCGACTACGATTGTGGGAGATAACAAAGTTTCCGTAGTGTCATGGAATGAACCTGGCTCATATAGCGGCGGACTTACATTCAAGCCGCACATCAAGGTTGACGCAAACAGCACGCGTGCAAATGGAAGTTCTTTTAACGTGCAGATTAAGAATTTACATAAGACCGTGTGGAATGATACGCAAAATGCAGGCAGGACTAGCAAGAACAACGTGGCTAATCTCACAGTTCAGCTTATCGATGGATCTGATCCAGAATCCATAAAGAGCAGAACTACCGTTCAGAGTGCTCCAAACTGGTCATACAAGAAGAATGATTCTTACAATGTAAGATTGGGATCGCTTCTCATCAAGAATGATCTTGCTATTCCATCTCGCAAGGCTAAGACTATCGAGATGAAGCTAGATACTACTAATAAGGCTATCATCAGAGGTGTGACTATTCCTTATAAAGCAGGAATGACGTATGGACCTATTCACTGGACTGCTTCTGATGGAACTAGCGGTACTGCTGATCCTAGCATCCTCGAGACATCCGGAGGGGTATCTGCGCTTATCAAGAATACTAAGCTAGGGCTCGATATCAATACATCGATTAAGTCGATTAAGGTAGATATCGGCAAGCTTCCAGCTGGATATGACGGCATTAGACCTAACGAGGATCTCCTAGATGGCAACAAACTTGGACCTGGCGAGTTTTACGGATGGAGCTACATACCAGCAGGAGTTTTCGGAACTTGGAAGAAGGGTGAGAAGGACGATGTAATAAGCACGATTAGCTTTTACAACTCTGACGAAACACCTACCGCAGCAGATACGGTTACAACTAAGGCAACTAGCAGAGCTCCTGAAGTTCTAAACGGCGTTGGAAACATAAACAAGACGCAGGTACTCGGAGGCGATGAGTTCAAGATAACTGGCCGCATCAACGATGCTAACTGGGATTGGAACCCGCTTCAGGAACCAGTGCTATATGTGATGATGCCAGAGGGCTTCAACTACAAGGATTTAACCATTACTAATGGTACCCTCGGAAGTCCTAAGTATGTAGGTGAATATAGAGATGTGAACGGAACACCTGTTAGGGTGTGGAAGTACAATGTGGATATCGGCAGTGAGACTAGAGGTCAGTATCAACCAGACTTCTCGATCAAGTCGATGAACATGAGCATGACCGTCACACCTAATGAAAATGCTGCAAAGGGAACTTACCATATCAATGATTTCTTTGCATTTACCACCAAAGACTTCAAGGAAATCGATGCTGTGATTAAGCCTGAGAAGTGGGATAGAAGCAACTGGTCGACTAACAACAGCAGATATGCAAAGACGGAGAATGGCAAGGCAAAGAGCGTATTTGACAGCAAGGTAAATTCCGGAGAGTTCATGGTATCGCTATCAGAAGGTCCTGGAGTTACAGTGCAGCAGGCAGCTGCAGTGCGAGGTGACTCAAAGCTTCTTGTCGAGGATAAAACTACTGGCGAGAACAAAGAGTATAAGTATGATCCGACTAGTGCAGAGACTAAGACGGATACTACGCCAGTACTCAAGAGAGGCGATAAGGCGACGCTGAGAGTTACTCTTAGAAATAATGCTGCTCAAGGACTAGATCATGCGAATGTATTCGTGCCACTACTTAAGAAGGATGCAAACTACGGACAGAGCTTTAATCCAGAGGGCAAGAGCAATGTGCCACTCAAACTAGACTCTGTAAATGTTTCACCTAACTTCCGAGTGGAATACATCAAGCTTCACCCTGGTAAGACATATAATGTCAATAAGGCGCCAAGCGCTTCAGATTACGACGTAGTAACTGATCCAGCGGATGCGGATATGGTTCATCTAGTTTCGACTAAACCTTTGGCGGAAGGTGACGGCGGCTCGATAGATGTTGTATATAAGGTAGCATCCGATCTGTCCTATGACTATAACGAGAAGATTGACGTTCTATCGCCGGTACTCGATTACGATATCAGCGGTAATAAATCAATTACTACGCTCGCAGCATCGGCTATCACAGTTTCTATTCCAGAGCCTGAGAAGGTAGAGGTTTCAGGAACTAAGACATGGGTTGATGCAAATGACCAGGATGGCAAGCGTCCAAGCTCGATTACCGTTAAGCTGTATGCCGACGGTAATGACACTGGCAAGACTGCGACTGCTAATGCGGCAGGCAATTGGAACTATTCGTTCGGAAGAGTTCTCAAGTACGACGATAGCAACAGAGAGATTAAGTATACAGTCAAGGAAGTTGCTGTAGATGGATACACATCTAAGGTGACAGGCTATAATATCGAGAACACTCATAAGGTTGAGAAAACCACTGTTTCTGGTAAGAAGACTTGGGATGATGCGAATGACCAAGATGGAATCAGACCTAACGGTGTTACCTTTAAACTCTATGCAGATGGCGTAGATACTGGTAAGACAGCGACTGCTGATTCATCGAGCAACTGGAAGTATAAGTTCGAAAACCTCGATAAATACAAGGCGGGAAATGTCGTTACTTACACTGTAAAGGAAGCTTCGGTAAACGAGTACACGGCCGTTCAGGATGGGTTCAACTTTACCAACAAGCACACGCCATACACAAGATCAGTTAAGGTTACAAAGAAGTGGGCTAACGATGTAGCCGGTGACAGACCTTCATCAATTAAGGTTCGCCTTATGGCAGATGGGACTGAAGTAGCAGATAAGACTGTTACACCGGATGCAAATGGTGATTGGAGGGCTGAATTCGATAATCTACCTGTCAATAAGGACGGAAACAAAATCAAGTATACCGTCAAGGAAGATCAGGTTCAGGATTACACAGTGGCGTATACCGGTGATGTGGACAATGGATATATCATTACGAATACCCACATCGAGAAGCCAAAGCCAAGTAAAACGGGTAAGAAGCTCGTAAAGAGACACGGTCCTAAGACTGGTGATATGACAAATATCATGCTGTATGGGGTTGTTCTCCTAGTGGCTGTACTTGGGCTTTTAATCGCTGTGATTAAAAGGCGCAATAAGTAAATAATATATTGGAAGCTACCCGAGTCATCGGGTAGCTTTTTGGTTGATGAAACTCTTCGGATATATGTTAGATTATCTGGTTAGACCTTATTATTTTAGGATGAGAGTGATATTATTAGCATATTAGTAGAAATGATAATCTCGCCTGGCAAATACGATGTGGAAGTCGCAAGGTTAGTATATGGTAAAAGAGGATAAAAATGGCATATATTGAGATGAGACACTGCTTCAAGCGGTATGCTTCTGGAGAAAGCGAAATAATAGCAAATAATGATGTAAGCTTTGAGATTGAAAAGGGAGAATTAGTTATTATTCTCGGGGCTTCGGGTTCCGGGAAATCAACTATCCTCAATATCTTAGGAGGGATGGATACCGTTAGCGAGGGTGAGGTAATTGTTGATGGAATTGATATCGTCAAACTCAGCGATAGAGAGCGCACCCTATATAGAAGAAATGACATAGGATTCGTATTTCAGTTCTATAACCTAATACCGAACCTTACAGCAAGGGAGAATGTAGAGTTAGCTTTAGAAATCGTCAGAGATGCAAAGGATGCTGATGAGACCCTCAGGTCAGTGGAGCTAGGGGGCAGAATGGACAATTTCCCAGCACAGCTTTCTGGCGGGGAGCAACAGAGAGTTTCCATCGCAAGGGCTGTTGCAAAGAATCCAAAGCTCTTACTCTGCGATGAACCTACGGGGGCACTTGATTATAAGACTGGAAAGCATGTGCTTCATATCTTGCAAGAAATGTCGAGGAAAAATAATGTAACGGTCGTAATTGTAACTCACAATTCAGCAATTGCTCCGATTGCAGATCGCGTGATTCGTTTGCATGATGCTAAGGTCAGGTCGATTGAAGTTAATGAAAACCCATCAGATATAGAGACGATAGAATATTAGATGAAGTAGGTAGTGTATGAAGACAACTATGTGGAAAGTTACTAGAAGATTAATTAAAAAATCGCTAGGACGTTTCTTATCCATCATGCTGCTAACTATGCTGGGATCGATGACTTTAATAGGATTAAAGTCCGCGGGTTCAGATATCAATAGGAGCGCAAACGAGTATTTTGATAAATTTGACACTGTGGATTTGGCTGTAATTGCGAGTCAGGGCTTTGGAGCTGCAGATGAGAAGGAGATTAGGGAAGCACATGGTGTAAGTGAAGTAGAGTTTGGAAACTTCACAGATACGACTATTGCAAAATCTTCATCTTCTATACGCATATACTCAGCGCCTCGCAGGATATCGAAGTTTGAGGTAGTCAAGGGCAGGCTGCCAAAACGACAAGACGAAATCGCGCTTACAGATAGGTATAGAGGAAAATATAAAATAGGTAGTAACATTGAGTTTGCAGAAAAAAGAGGAGTTCCAGAGCAACTAAAGCGACATACATACAGGGTTACAGGCTTTATAAACTCAACTGAAATTATCGCTGATAATACGCTAGGACCATCAAACGCAGGAACTGGTGCGCTTTCAGGATATGCAGTTGTAGCAAAGTCTGCTTTTAAGCAGAATGTTCCAGTGATAGCTAGAATAAGATTTAAAGATCTAAAGGATGTTGATAGATTTGGAGATTCGTATACCCATAAGCTAAAAAAGCACAGCAAAGAGCTGGAAAAATTATTGAGTGATAATGCTGCCGATAGAAAGATAGAGCTAGAAAAAAATCTAAGAGCGCAATACGAAAAGCGGATGGCGGGGAGTAACACCAGCGGTTTTTACACAGGTCAAGCAAAGATAGGCGAAAACCACATTGATGGAAAAGAGAATTATCCTTCGAAGATATCAGTACCTGAACCTGAATATCATGTCCACACATACAGGACGATACCAGGTAGCGACGGGGTAAAAATGCTAAGGAATATGTCGTTTGGTGTAGGTAAGGTGGGAAATGTGTTCCCCATTGTTCTGTACTTAGTGGCAGCACTCGTAACTGTGGCTAACATGACACGATTTGTTTATGAAGAACGCACCAATGCTGGGGTTATGAAAGCGCTCGGCTATACTGAGCGGGATGTGACTAAGCAGTTTGTTACTTTCGGTCTCTGTTCAGGTGGAATCGGGTCATTCCTTGGAGTGCTTCTTGGGACGTATGGAATTCCATATGTTTTGTGTTCATCGCTTATGGCAAATATGACTATGCCTATTCCGGAACTTAAATTTAATTGGACCATTGTAGGTATTGCAGTTTTTCTTTCACTATCGTGTACGGTTTTGCCAGTGCTTGCCATTGTACATCGAGAATTTAAGGCAAATGCAGCACAGCTGCTACTTCCTAAGCCGCCAAGCAGTAGCTCAAGGATTTTGCTAGAGCGGGTAAAATTCATATGGAAGAGGATGAGTTTCATTCAGAAAGTTACTGCAAGAAATATATTTAGATATAAACAGCGCATGTTAATGACAATATTCGGAGTCATTGGATCAGTTGCGCTGCTCTGTGCTGGACTTGGAATCTCATCTTCGGTCAATGATATAGAGGGAAGGCAGTTTGGAGATCTTATAAAATATGATGTAGTTGTTACAAAGTCTGATGAGATTACAAATGATGAGCAAATTAAACTTGATAAGGTTCTAAAATCATCAAGTGTTGCAAAATATGAAGATGTGTATATTAAGCAGGTATCACAGCAGATAAAAGGAGTGGATGATGAGCAAGATATTACCATCATGGCGACATCTAAGAAAAGCTTTGCCCCTCTCATTGATATAAAGACAAAAGCCCTACATAATTCCATTACTTTACCAAAGAATGGAGTTGTAATTACCGAAAAGCTAGCTAAGCTCCTAGGGGTATCGAAGGGCGACACGTTTAATCTTAACGATGGAGGCAAGACATATACCGTTAGAGTAAGTGAAATTGCTGAGATGTATGCAGGACACTATATGTTTGTTAGTGACGATTACTATTCACATGTATGGGGCGAGACTCCTGCTGCTAACAGTTATTTGGTCAAGGTCAAAGAGAAGAGTGATATTGCTAATGTAGCATCAAAATTCATGAACCTAGAAGGTGTTAAAGGAGTAGCTCATAATCTCAATATAATCGAGCAGGTTCGTGGTGTATCAAAATCTTTGCTGACGGTAATGTTTGTTTTGACGATCATGTCGACCCTACTAGCCATAGTGATTCTCTATAATCTAACTAACATAAATATGGTAGAGCGGGTCCGCGAGATATCTACAGTTAAGGTACTCGGATTTCTTAACAAAGAAGCAACTATGTACATATACCGTGAAACTGTCGTTCTGTCAATTATCGGTATTGTTTTAGGGCTTATATCGGGCAAAATACTGCATGATTTTATAATCGCATATGTAGCCCCATCGCACGTTATGTTTACGCCAAATATAGAGTTATGGGGATATATAGTTCCGAGCATAGCAGTTATAGGAATACTCTGTGTGTTGTGCGTTTATGCAAATCGCATGATTAGAAAACTCAATATGTTGGACGCATTAAAGTCGGCTGATTAGAAACCAGCTTTATATGGATAATACTATTGACATCACTAGAATAACCAGTATAATCATCTTAATAGCGTATTATTTAATTGTGCGAAACCTTTTTGTTTCTATCGACATGTAATAATGATTAGGTAGGTATATATGAAAGCAGTAGAGGCATTATTTCCGGTGTTTTTTATGCTCTTTTTAGGGCTACTGGCAAGAAAAAGGCAGTGGATTACATTTGCACAGAACGAAGGTGCAAAGAAATTAGTATTTACAATCTTATTTCCGTTACTAGTATACAAAGTGCTTGTAACATCCGAGCTCAAGAGCACATTTCTCATCCAGATTATATATATGGATATAATCTGGCTAATCGTGCTGTTTATAGGGTTTAAGCTAACGCCGTTCACCGGCAAAAAGTTTGCACATATCTCGCCTTATCTACTAGTAACTTGTGAAGGTGGGAATGTAGCTTTGCCACTATACATATCTATAGTCGGAGCGGCACATGCGGTTAATATCGTCACATTTGACGTTGCTGGCATATTGATTAACTTTGGAGTGCTACCGATTCTTGTGACTAAGAAAGTCGTTGGCCAGGTAGAGTGGAAGGAGCTGTTAAAGAAGATTTTTACAAGCTCGTTCATGGTCTCGGTCATCGGGGGTGTGTTCATGAACCTTACGGGGCTTCATAAAATGATTATGAGCATGGGACTCGAGTCTACATTCAATTCAACGATGGAGCTCGTTATAACACCGATAACAGGCATTATCCTATTTACACTTGGGTACGAGCTGAAATTTGAGAAAGAGATGCTTTCTTCACTTTTAAGGCTTGCCATAGTGAGACTTGTGCTCTGCTCGATAATAATCGGTCTGTTCTATGTGATATTCCCAGCGCTCGTATCCGAGAAGGTGTTTGAGATTGCTATTCTGCTATATTTCATGTGCCCAACCGGATTCCCAGTTCCGCTTCAGGTACAGGCGCTCGTTACGGGTGAGGACGATGAGAGCTATATGTCAGCATTTATCTCACTATTTCTTGTAGTTGCACTGATCGCATACACGTTAATTACAATCTTTGTGGCGTAACGGATAGTTGTAATGTAAATTTTTAATGATATGAAGATATGAAGGAAATTATGGAGGGGATTATGAGCGAGATTAAGAGCCCATGGCCAGGACCTAAGGGTTTGATACCTGTTACAAGTGGCAAGGCAGATGATGCGAACGTATATAATAGGGCGTATCTGGACAGCATTCACGTGGAGATGAGGGTGATTGATGCAGTGCTTCCGGACCTAGGCTGTGAAATATTTGGAGAGAAGTTCTCTTCGCCGATTATGATGCCTGCTTTTTCGCATCTAAATAAGGTCGGAAAGGATGGCAAGAAACCGATGGTTCAGTATGCAGAGGCGGCTTTGGAGCTAAATGCTTTAAACTGGGTCGGCATGGAACCGAATGATGAATATGCAGAAATTGCTGCTGTCGGTGCGAAGACGGTGAGGATAATAAAGCCATTCATGAATCATGATAAGATTCTAGATGAGATAAAGTTTGCTGAAGAGCACGGGGCAATCGCTGTAGGTATTGATATCGACCATGTGCCTGGAACTGATGGCAAATACGACGTCGTAGACGGATTTCCTCTCGGGCCCGTTATGCAGGAAGAGCTCGAGAAGTATGTAGCGGCAACTGAACTTCCATTTGTTGCAAAAGGCGTTCTATCTGTTCAAGATGCGGTTAAGGCTAAGGATGCAGGCTGTAAAGCGATAATCGTATCGCATCATCACGGAAGGATACCGTTCGGAATTGCGCCAGCCCAGATACTCCCAAGGATCAAAGAGACTCTAGAGGGAAGCGGCGTGTTAGTATTTGCTGATTGCTCTATCGATACTGGATATGATGCGTATAAACTTCTCGCACTGGGTGCAGATGCGGTTGCTGTAGGACGCGGAATACTTGGCCCACTACTCAAGGATGGAAGAGAGGGAGTAACCAAGAAGGTGATAGAGATGAATCAGCAATTATCTGAGCTCATGATGTACACGGGCATTAAGGATGCTTGCTCTTTTGATAAATCGGTATTGTATATATAGCTGATAAATTTATCACAAAAATACATGATAAAGTCTTGACAAAGTTATGGAATAGGATAGAATGGAGATAACAAAATAAGAAATGATTATATAAATAAAAAATCTTGATTAAGGAGGAATATGATATGGTAAGTGCAACAGTTGGATTTATAATTTCGGGAGGATGCATGGCCTTATCTTATGGTTTAATCAAGATGACATATAATAGAAGCAAATATGGTAGAGCGTTCCATTAGGGAACATACCATAGGTAACATTTTCTCTATATTCCTAAAAATGCGGAGGGCGAGCTAAGAGTGCTCGTCCTTCGTATTTATATATTTTTTTAAAAAAGTCATAAAAAACCTCTTTACAAAGTTAGAGCCCTCTAATATAATAAGCATTAGTTAGAGATAACTAACAAAGCAGTATATAATTACCAGGAGGTGTTTACATGTACGTTGTATATTGGAGTGCTACAGGCAACACTGAAGCAATGGCTAACGCCGTTGGCGAAGGCATCGGTGCAGATGCTAAGGTTGTGTCTGTATCTGAGGTGAGCGTTGCAGATGTAAAGGGTGAGGACAAGCTTGCTCTAGGTTGCCCTGCTATGGGAGCAGAGGTGCTTGAAGAGGAAGAGTTTGAACCATTCATCGCAGAGCTAGAAGGTTGCTGTTCGGGCAAGAAGGTTGTTCTATTCGGATCGTACGATTGGGGCGATGGCGAGTGGATGCGTTCTTGGAAGGATCGTATGGAAGAAGCTGGTGCAGTAGTTGTAGAAGAGCCAGTTATCTGCAACAACGAGCCTGATGATGCAGGTCTAGCACAGTGCAAGGCTCTCGGTGAAGCATTAGCAAACGCTTAATCATACCTAAAGCGTGCGCTTGTGACCAGAGATGGCACATTCGAATAATCGTACAGATAATATAAACATAATTATGCTTAATAACCATAAGCAAATATATCCAAACCATAATAATCATACTTTCAACCTACATATTTAAGTCATTTTGTTAATCGCCAAAAGCCGGGGGCATGAGCCTCCGGCTTTTGGTTTGTATATTCAAAACTCTTGCTATAATGATTTTTTGCCTTCGGATATTTTATGTGCATAAAATATGATTGCTATACTGATTAGCATCACTACAACCGACATGATAGTCCCTTCTAGCCCAAAACCAGTATTGTATGCGAAGCTATTTGCATCATGCTTAGTGTCGAGAACGAATATCGAATAGGATGATACTTCGCCGCTATTTGGCAGACCTAGCAGTATATTCTGATTGAAGTTCCAGGTCGTGTGGCAAGCCATCGCCATCCATATGCTGTTGAAGTAATGAATCATTAGCGCGAATAACAAACCTGTGAGGAATATATCGAGAAGTGGGAAAAATGAAACGTGATCATTTCCAAGGTGAAGCGCCATAAAAAATAAAGAAGTCACCAATATCGCTACCCAAGGATTTGAATACCTCTGTAACACTCTCTGATACATGAATCCACGGCATATAAGTTCCTCTGCAGAAGACTGGACGAATACCGCGATAAACATGAGGAGTATCGGGAACAACTCGAATTTCGCGAAGCTGAGCTTAATATCTCCGTGAAGATACGCAGTTAGTGCACAGGCGCCGTTCATGACAAATCCAGCTGCGAAACCAATAAGGAGGTTCTTGATATTGTTTCCGTTCTTTCGATACTTTAACGCCTCTAGTATATAGCGATTGTCTTTGATGCTTAAAATGGCGATTAGGAAGACAAACCATATTCCCCAAAAGGTTATATAAAGATTAAATGTCTCCGTATACGCATCGCTGAATAGCGTGTAGTTAATGGAAATTAATGATACTAAATCGCCACCTATTGTGAGCAGGAAGGTTAGCGCCCAGATCCAGATTATGTTGTCTCTGAATCCGTATTGTTTCGTCATGTTTTCTGTCATTAGATATATATCCTTTCTCCCTCATGTCTACTTATATTTAGCTCGCTCGAGCATAACTATAATTAAACGAAAGATAAGAGATTATACCATATATGACATGAGCTAATAGAATTTTTGCACCTCAAAACGTGCATTTGCGTGAAGAATAATTCATAAAATAGTTTTGCACAATTAGTCTAATACATGTATAATTAGTTCGAAAGTAAATGCAGCTGGTTACTGCATGATTGATTAACGAAATTTTTTTAAGGAGGTAATTATTATGGCTAAGAATAAGTACGCAGGTACACAGACAGAGAAGAATCTAGAAGCAGCTTTTGCTGGTGAATCACAAGCAACTAATAAGTATACATATTTTGCATCAAGAGCTAAGAAGGACGGTTTTGAGCAGATTGCAGATATCTTTCTGAAGACAGCTGCAAACGAGAGAGAGCATGCTAAGCTTTGGTACAAGGAACTCAACGATGGAGTTGGCGATACAGCATACAACCTAGAGGATGCTGCTAATGGTGAGAACTATGAGTGGACAGACATGTACGAAGGTTTTGCTAAGACTGCTGAGGAAGAGGGATTCCCAGAGCTAGCAGCAAGATTCCGTCTCGTTGGAGAGGTTGAGAAGCACCACGAAGAGAGATACCGTGCACTTCTCAAGAATGTAGAGATGAAGGAAGTATTCGAGAAGAGTGATGTTAAGGTATGGGAGTGCCGCAACTGCGGACACATCTGTGTTGGAACTAAGGCTCCAGAGGTTTGCCCAGTTTGCAATCACCCACAGTCATTCTTTGAGGTTCACGCAGAAAACTACTAAGGAGATAGTCCATACGGCTTATCTGGGCTTCGGTTCGCCGAAGCCCTTTTTATATAGGATATATACATGATTGAAGTAAGAGAGCTTAAAAAAGAATATAGGACTGGTGACTTCATCCAGAAAGCACTAGATGGTGTATCGGTCACATTCAGGGACAATGAGTTCGTAGCAGTTCTAGGACCATCTGGTTCTGGTAAGACTACGCTGCTCAATATCCTCGGCGGTCTCGATACTGCTGATTCAGGTGAGATTATCATAAACGGTACGTCGACTAGGGAGTATAAGTCCGCTGATTGGGATACATACAGGAACCATAGAATTGGATTTGTATTCCAGAGCTACAATCTAATACCGCATCAGACGGTGAGGGCTAACGTAGAGCTAGCTATGACATTGACTGGTGTAGGTGCCGAGGAGAGGCGCGCGAGAGCTGAAGAGGCACTTGATAAGGTTGGGCTTAAGGGCCATGAGAACAAGAAGCCGAGCCAGCTTTCTGGTGGGCAGATGCAGCGAGTGGCGATTGCAAGAGCACTTGTAAATAATCCCGAGATTGTACTAGCGGATGAACCGACAGGTGCGCTAGATACTGAGACTGGTATCCAGGTTATGAACCTGTTACAGGAGATTGCCAAGGATAGGCTCGTAATCATGGTTACACATAACCCTGCACTTGCTGAGCAATATGCAAATAGGATTATCATGCTTAAAGATGGTTCGATTCTCGAAGATAAAAAGCCTGTTACAGCAGAGGAACTAAAGAGTAGCGCAAGAACGAAAATAGGCGAATCGGATGCCGGAACTAAGACTTCGATGAGCTTTCGAACAGCTCTTTCACTTTCATTCTCCAACCTGATGAGCAAGAAGGGACGTACGGCTCTAACGGCTTTTGCTGGCTCTATCGGTATTATTGGAATCGCAGCTATCCTTGCGCTATCAAATGGAGTAAACGGGTACATAGCCAAGGTCGAGGAAGATACGCTCTCGTCATATCCGCTCACTATTTCCAAGAATGCAGCGGATATATCGAGTATGTTTGCAGGAATGTCTGGAATATCGAAGGAAAAGGATAAAGATACTGATAAAAGCTCGTCCTCTGATGCAGAAAGCGTCTCTGGGTCAGATGATGGTTCAGAGGCACATAACGGTTCAGATAGGTCAAAGAGTGCAGCCAAAGCCGAGAATACAGAAATCAAGCAGAGAAACGTGCTCGGCAACGTCTTTGGCAGCACAAGAAAAAATGACCTAGTTGCCTTCAAGAAGTATCTTGACTCAAAGGGCAACAAGGTCCGCCGAAACGCCTCTGTGATAACATACAACTACGGAATCACACCGCTTATCTACCAGACCAAGAGTGAATCAGATGCAGTGCAGGTCAATTCGACTGATGGTATGGATGCGAACTATGAAAGCTTTGGAATCCAGAATTCGAGCAATACGGGCTTCTACCAGATGCTCGATGATGAAAAGCTTCTGAAACAGCAGTACGAGGTAGTAGCTGGAAAGTGGCCTAAGGAGTCAACAGAAGCAGTGCTCGTTTTAAACAAGGATGGCTCAATCCCTGATTTCACTTTATATCAGCTCGGATATTACGACCGTAAAGAGTATGACCGCGCCATGATCAAGTACAGAGAGACGGGAAAGCTTGAGATGAACACAGAGAAGCAAAAGCCTTTTAGATACAGAGATGCTCTAAAGCTTAGCTACAGTGTGATTTCTCCGGGCGAGATATATTCATATAACTCTCCAACTGGCACATGGCTCAATCAGTCTAAGAACAAGGCGTTCATGGCCGGCAAGCTGGAGAATGGAATCAAGCTTAAAGTTGTAGGTGTAATTAAGCCGAACGGCAAGACTAGATCCAATGCCCTTCAGCCAGGTGTCGGATATCTGCCATCCTTAACTTCGCAGATTATCGACAGAATGAAGGATGCAGATATAGTTAAGCAGCAGCTTGCAAATCCTGAAGTTGATGTATTTACAGGCAAGACATTCGAAGCGCTCAAGGAAGAAAATGGGGCGTCGTTCGATATGAGCAAATTGTTCAGCATAAATCAATCCATGCTGGCGAGCGCATTTAAATTCGATGCATCAAAGCTTCAGAAAGCATTTGGTATGAGTCCGCTGGCGAATATCGACTACTCTAAGGCGTTGTCCAAAGTCAATACGACGAGCCTAGCCCAGAACATGATGAGCGACATCATGCAGGAACTGGCAGAGTTCCCAGCATATCTGCAGCAACAAAATATCACTCTGACTCCAGCCGAGCAGTCGATGATAACCACAGAGACGAGTCAGCTCATCGCAACACTGCTCGCTGGTTATCCGGCATTTGCAAGCGACTATGCGAATAATCATCCAGGTGCAGCACAGAGCGAGATAATAAACGCATATCTATCGAGCACTAATTCGAGGACAGCAATTTCAAGCACTGCAACCCGCATAGCACAGAATCTTAATAGAAGTGATCTTCGGGGAACGATTGAGAGAGCACTTACCAATTACATGCAGGGTAGGATGGCCAAGATTATGGGTAGATTCATGAATCAAGTGATGACCGAGATGCAGAAGCAACTAGGCGCGCAGATTAGCAGTGGTGCGACTATGAACGGTGATATGGCTAGTGCTATGAAGAGTGCATTTAGTGTTAATCCTTCGGCGTTTGCAAAAGCATTTTCGCTGAATATGGATCAGACGCAGATGGCAGCACTGTTCTCGCAGTTCATGAATAACGGCATCGTTACATACGATTCTAACCTCAAGAAGATGGGATATGCGGACAAATCAAACCCTGAATCTATTTCGATATATCCGAGCAGCTTTGAGCGCAAGGATAAGGTAATCGAGGGCATAGATAGCTATAATGCCCGTATGAAGAGGTCTGGACACAAGTCGCGGGTCATCACATATACGGATATCATGGGCACGCTAATGTCTTCGGTCACAGATATAATAAATATGATAAGCTATGTGCTAGTGGCATTTATCAGTGTGTCACTGATTGTAAGCTCAATCATGATAGGAATTATAACCTACATATCTGTACTTGAACGAAGAAAAGAGATTGGAATTCTGCGTGCAATGGGTGCGTCGAAGCGAAATATTGCAAATATTTTTAATGCTGAGACATTTATCGAGGGTCTGCTATCTGGAGTGTTTGCGATACTCTTCGTATACCTCGTGAGCATTCCGATTAATATGGTCGTTCTATCATCCTTTAATGTCGAACGAATTATGAGGCTGCCGATTGGTGCAGCACTCGTACTGATAGGGATATCTGTATTCCTAACATATATAGCTGGACTGATTCCTTCTAGGTCAGCGGCTAAACGCGATCCAGTGGAGGCACTCAGAAGCGAGTAATCACGAATATAAAAATTAATTATTAAAATAGCGTTATGAATTTATAATTTTCATAATGCCGAAACCATCATCTAAAGCGTGAGTTCTACGGCACTAGAGACTTTTAGGTCAGGTGCTTAGACTTGCGCTTTCTTGTTATATGCATAAAAGTATATTATGATTACAGGTAACCTATGCACGGGGGTATTTTACAAAGAGGAGGTAGAATATGACAGGTTATAAGAAAAGAACAGTCATATTGATAATCGGCCTGATAGCTCTACTTGGGCTTGTGGGCTGTGGAAAGAAAGGCGAATATGGCAGCTTGTCTGAAGAAGAGAAGATCGACAAGGGACTGGATGCTTTCGAGCATCTCAAGAATGGAAAAATTGAGATGAAGAACCATCTTAAGTACGAATTGAAATCGCCACAGGAGGGGCAGCAGTCAAAGTTCGACGCTACTCTCACCTTTAAGGGGGATTTTGAAGAGAGCCCAGACCATCTGCTTGGTGTTTACTATGATGGTAAAAACAAAAATGATTTCTATAACGATGCGATCTCACATTACTCAAAAAATGTAAACGATTCAGAGTGGGTTAATTACACAGAAAACTCAAAGAGACTTCGTTATCGCAAGCCGATTGGAATAAATAGAGAAGCTATTGAATTCCTGAAGACGAAGAAAAAGGACATAAAGGTCACAGACGATAAGGATAGCTTTACACTCGTATATGAGACTGACGACGTGAAGTTGCTCGGGGCTAACGGGGATATACTAGTTGGCGGAAGCTACAACGGACCTATTTACACCGATAATGATACGAATGACAAATTGAAGATTGAGCTTACCGTCTCTAAGAAAGGATTTAAACCTATGTCGGTTAAGTACACATGCGAACAGGAAAGCCCTCAGATAACTGTTAATTTTAAGGGTAGCTTCAAGTATTCCAAGCAAAATTCAGGTGTACGAGTTGAGGTTCCAAGCGGCATCAGCAACGCCGCAAGTAAGTAGAAAGGGGGATTATGATGAACAAGATACAGAAAGTAGTTGTGATTGCATTCGCGTTTGTTTTGAGCTTATCCCTCATGTCTTTTAAGAAGAGTTCGGGATCTGATGTAAATACTTTTATCGATAAGCTGCGTAACGCAAAGAACTTAGAATACGAAGTTACCGTATATAACAAGAACAGCGCTGCTAACAAGTATATGAAGAAGTTCAGCTCCGATACGACCATCAGGCAGGGTCAGATTCAATTCGACCCACAGGTATTCAGCGAGTATGTGTTAAGCGGATATGGCACTACTAACGAGGATGGCAGGATAGCGAAGGCGAAACGTATATTTGCAAGTGCCGACGACCTGAACAGCTATGCGAGAATCTATTCTCCAGAGCCTAATAAGGGGTATAAAGGATTTACCTCACCAAAGGAAAACGGATGGGTGTGGATAGATAAGGACGATGTCGCTGCTCCTGAGGTCGGCCGTAGCGAAGACATTCTTAAGCTATATGAGAAGTATGCTAACAAGTTTAAGAAGACAGAAGATGATAACTATATATACCTTGATTACAGTGGCGATGTATCTAAAGACTTTGAACAGGTGGGTAAAGCACAGCAGACATTCGCAGATAATAAGGTATTTAAATCAGGTAAACAGTACATTAAATCGGTAAAGCTTCGCATACACCTTGTGATAGCTAAGAAGGATAAGGCTACCGGTGAAAAAATGGTGCCAAGCGAGGCTCGCATACAGATTAAGGCAAAGGGCGAGACCGATGGAGTAGGAGCTAAACTAGCAAGTGAGGATAATTTCATAGTTTCCTATCGCGATATTAATAAAATTAATAGTATCGAGAAGCCTGCAGGAATTTAAGCTGCTTCGGATTATTATAGCTTATACACGATTGAAAAACTGTACAAATTAGGTTATGATTATAAGCAACCTATGCACGGGGTATTTTACAGATAGGAGGTAGAATATGACAGGTTACAAGAAAAGAACAGTCATATTGGTTATCAGCTTGATCGCTTTGCTTGGGCTTGCTGGATGCGGACAGTCTGGCGGCAATGGAAGTGGCGAGAATCTAACCAAAGAACAGAAAATTGATAAGGGGCTAGATGCCTTTTACAATCTAGATGACGGAAAAGTTCAGATAGAAGTTAGGACTGACTATGTCCGCCACCAACCATCAGAGGGACAGAAGGCAGAAGGCTTTAATAAGTACTCTTATAAGGGAACCTTTGAGATGGGTCCAGTTAGAGCCCGCGGAAAGCTAAACTATGAAAATGATTCTAAAAAGGGGTCTAGAGAAATCTACGGAACCGACGGGGCAGAATTTAAAAAAGAAAAAGGCGATAAGGACTGGAAGCAGGATATTTATACCAGTAAGTGGCGCAATCAGCCAACTGGATTCAACCGCGATTTCATCGCTTTTCTACAAACAAAGAAGAAAGACATCACAGTTAAAGAGGATAAGAAGACTTACACACTTCGCTTTGAGTCGACTGATATAAAGCTTCAAGATGAAAATGTTGACCTCTTCTTTGGTGCAATGTTCAGGCCAATCATTGTTAGCTCTAGTACCGACACAGGAAAGATGGTTGCTGAATTAACCGTTTCTAAGGAGGATAATAAGCCACTGTCATTCAAGTACACTTGTAATTATGATAGCAGCACAGTTAGCGGTAAATTCAAGGGCGTGGCAAAATATAGCGAGCAGAACACCGGCATTCGTGTTGAAGAGCCTAAGGGCATTGATAAGGCTAAAGGTTACTAGGGAGGGGCAATAAAATGAGACAGAAACGAAAAATAGTTTTAGTAGTCATCGCCATGATGATGGTCCTAACCCTTTCAGCTTGTGGTGGAAAAGGTGATGTTAAGACATTTGTAAAGAAGATGCAAAAGGTTGAAAACCTTGATTATGAGATCCATACATATAGGAGATACGTAGCATCTCAGGGATCAGATAGACTGTTTAGGGGAGAGTCACAGGTTAGACAAGGTAAGATGCAGCTTGACCCGCAGGTCTTCAGCGAATATTACTCAGAAGGTAGTTCTGAGGTTCAGGAACCTGAGGATATTGATGAGCACTTGATAAGATTTGGAAGTTCGGACTTCATATTTAAGAGTGATAAGATATACTCCCCAAAGCCTAAGAAGGTATATATCGGCTCATCTTCGGTAACTAATAATTATGAGTGGGTCTGGAAAGAGGCAAAGGATATAAATCCTCCAGAGATAGGTAATAGCAAGACTTTCTTAGATATATACGAGAAATATGCGGACAAGTTTAAGCTGACTGAGGACGAGAACCATTACTATCTTGATTATAAAGGTGATGTGAGCAAAAATCTGGATCAGATGGCTAAGCTTCAGGTAGCGATTATTCCTAAAAGCAAAATGCTTAAACAGGGTAAGAAAGATGTAAAGTCTTGCAAGATTGAAATTCACCTCGTGATGAAGAAGGGCAAGGGCGGGCCAACTCCTTATCAGACAAGGATAAAGCTTTTTACCAAGATGGACGTGCCTGAAATTGGAGGAGCAATCGACAACGAGGATTACTATCAGGCATATTACCGTGACATCAACGATGTGAAGGAAATCAAGAAGCCTCATGGATTTGATGCAAGCAAGGTGAAGAAGTCGCAATTCTAGGGCTTTGTTGTGGCTGATTGTATGTAATCGACAGATTAGGTCAGTAAAAATGGACTAAAGCCGATAAAACAGGCTAAAACCGAATAACTGAAGAGGAAGCCTGCGCGTGAGCGCGGGCTTTTTGGTGTGGGAAATTTGGGAATGCAATATGGAATAAGTGTGCTAAAAAGGAGAGTGGGGTGTGTTATAATTCGTTATATGTTCATGTAAGGATGTCTTTAACAGATGGAGCGATAAAGTATGACTGCAAAATTACCTTATGATAAAACAGATCCTAAGAGCATTGAAAGATATGCTAAAAAACTTATAGGTAAAACATTTCAAGATGTATTGAATGAAAGCATTTACAGTAATAGTAAGGTTGGTGATGAATCTGGTAAATATGGTGATGAAAAAAGGAAGGGTGGCTTAGGCAATCTACTTGAAAAGTATTACTTTGGATACGAAGTAAATTCCGATTCTGAGCCAGATTTTAAAGAGGCTGGTGTCGAATTAAAGGTTTCTCCTTACGAAGAAAAGAATAAAGGTGGTTATAAAGCTGGTGAGCGCCTGGTACTTACCATGATTAATTTCAATAAAGAAGTTGAGCAAGATTTCTACAAATCTCATGTTTGGGAAAAGTGTAAATTAATGTTGCTAATATACTATTTTAGGGATAAGGCGATAAAAAACAATTTAGATTATCATATTGATTACGCAAAGCTATTTGAGATACCTGAAAAAGATATGAACATTATCATCAATGATTATAAGATTATCATTGATAAAATTTTGCAGGGTAAAGCTCATGAAATTTCTGAGGGCGATACGATGTATCTAGGGGCATGCACTAAAGGCGCAACTGCAGCGAAAAGCTTAGTATCCCAAAGATATAATGAAAATGTTAAAGCAAAGTCTAGGGCATTTTGTTTAAAAAACTCATACATGACAACGGTGCTAAATAACTACTTGATGGCAGACGAGTGTACCGATGCAGCGGAATTTGCATCGGAAAAGGAGTTGGAAGCTAAAAGTATTTCCGAAATAATACAGGATAGACTAAACAAGTATATCAACTGGAACGAAGATAGAATTGCTAGTAAGCTTGGACTTGATATAAATAAGAAAAACAAAAGCTATGAAGCTATCATCGTAAAGCATATGCTTGGTGTCAATGAACTGGAAGATGAGAAAATAGATGAATTCCAAAAAGCTGGAATAAATGTTAAAGTGGTCAAGTTTAAAAAACATGGAAAGCCAAATGAAAATATGAGGCTTGAAGATATTAATTTTATTAACCTAGATAAAGAACCATTTGATGATGAGATAAAAGATGAAGAAGGAAATGATATAGGTTGGGAAGCTTCAAGGTTGTATGAAATTTTAGGAAATAGGAAGTACCTATTTGCAGTCTTTTGGGAAGATGAAGAAGGTGCTACTTTTAAAGGGTGTCAATTGTGGGCGATGCCAGATGACGATTTAGAAAAAGTTAAAGCTGCATGGAAAGAACTAAAAATCAAAATTAGAAATGGTGTAGAATTTGAAGTAAATGGAAATATAGTAACCAATAATTTGACTAAGAGCAGTGAAAATGGCATATTTCATGTTAGACCTCATGCGAAAAATTCATTCTACAAATTCACTGATGGTACAGAAATTGGCAATGGGAACATTAGCGACACTGACTTATTACCTAGTGGGGATAGAATTACAAGACAGGCGTATTGGTTAAATCGATCATACATTAATAGCCAATTAGAAGACACGCTAATAAGACATCATTAAGTAAAAAAAGGCATGATCCGGTGTCTGCCGGTGCTAACATTTTTAGCCTTTTAAAAATATTAAGCGAGCTGACTACTAGATAGTCAAAGGAGGGCGTAATGAACAAAACAATATGCGAGCTTTTTGCTGGAGTCGGTGGCTTCAGATTAGGCTTTGAGCGACTAAATTCAGGCTGGGAAACTAAATGGTTTTCTCAATGGGAACCAGGAGCAAGAACTCAGTGGGCACATAATTGCTATGTTGAACACTTTGGAGATTCACCAGATATCAAGGGTGAATACCACACAGGTGAAGACATAAGTGATATGAAAAAAGAGAATATTCCAAATCATACACTTCTCGTGGGTGGGTTTCCGTGTCAAGATTATAGCGTTGCACACTCTCTGTCCTCTTCAAAAGGGCTAGAAGGGAAAAAGGGTGTTCTTTGGTGGCAAATCAGAGACACAATAATCGCTAAAGAGCCTCCATTTTGTATATTTGAGAATGTAGATAGGCTTTTGAAGTCCCCAGCAAAGCAAAGAGGTCGAGATTTTGGAGTAATACTTGCATGCCTTAATGAACTGGATTATTCCGTAGAATGGCGTGTAGTTAACGCGGCAGAATATGGAGCGTCACAGAGAAGGAGACGAACATTTATTTTCGCATATAAGAATGATACAAAGTATGGAAAAGTACAATCAGAATATAATGCGGAAAATATTATGTTATCTGAAGGTCTTATGGCTAAAGCATTTCCAGTAAATGCAGTAGAGAGTATTACACATTCTAAGTTAGATTCAGATGTAGTATCCGTATCAGACCACTTTAAATTTGATTTTAAACGTGGAGGATACATGACAAATGGGGAAATATATACAGCGAATGTTCAGGAGGAAAAAGAAGAACCAACACTATTAGGAGAAATACTCGTTTCTAATGCAGATGAAAAGTATTTTATAACAGATGATGAACGCATGAAAAAATGGGTTTATCTGAAAGGTGCAAAAAAAATTCCAAGAAAAAGTAAGGATGGACACGAGTATGTATTTTCCGAAGGGCCAATCGCATTCCCCGATCCTTGGGATAGACCCGGAAGAACGATGCTGACTAGCGAATCTACACTTAATAGAAGTACACATGTAGTTAGCGATCCTGGAACAGGCAAATTAAGAATTCTAACTCCAATTGAAACAGAGAGATTGCAGGGGTTCGATGACGATTGGACTAATACAGGAATGCCAGACAGAATGCGTTATTTCTGCATGGGTAATGCGCTTGTTGTACCAATGGTAACTAGAATGGGAAAAGTTTTAGACGATATTATTGAAAATGAGAATTAGCTAGAAAAATCCTTGCCTAAACTTATAGGTAGGGATTTTTAGTATGGTAAGTATCTAATGTTTCGCACAACCTTTTCCTCCAACCTTCACAGTTCGCCGAGGATTATCAAGTAAAATGTAGCCATAATTTAAAAGATAATTCACAGTACACATAAAGGGATTTGGAGGACATAGATGAACATTTACAAAGGACTAAAGCAGAGAAGAAGCTACTACCAGCTTAACAAAGAGCTACCGGTGAGCACGGATGAGATTCATGCGCTCATAGATGAAGTGACGGAGCTAGTCCCTGATGCGTTCAACATGAAGAGTGCGCGCGTGGTCGTTGCGCTCGGTGAGAAGCAGGATGAGCTGTGGGACGGCATCTATGATGTGTTTGGCGGCAAAGTTGCGAGAGAGAAGATCGATGGGTTCAAGGCTGCGGCAGGGACGATTCTGTATTTCTACGATGAAGAGGTAGTGCGTGGATTACAGGAGAAGTTTGCTGCATATGCTGAGAACTTTCCAGTATGGGCGAATCAGGCTAACGGTATGCTTCAGATAAATATCTGGAGTGCGCTGCGTGAGCTAGGTGTTGGTGCGAATATTCAGCACTACAATCCTGTTATCGATGATTTCGTGCGTGAGAAGTTTGGACTGCCAGAGAGCTGGAAGCTCGTTGCTCAGATGCCATTTGGTGGAATCGTTATGGAGCCAGCGCCGAAAGATAAAGAGGATATATCGGAAAGAGTTAAGTTCTACGAATAGTGGATTTTAACGTAAATATTTATGAGCAAAGAAACCGTGGGAATCTTCCTGCGGTTTTTTATTACAAATTTTGTGCTAAAGGGAACTGGAAAGTGTGTAATAATTAGTTGACCTTATATAACAGTGTTGCTGATTGAATTTAATCAAGGGAATATAACAGAAATTGTATTGCAAAAAGCAATACAATAGTTCATAATTTCTAAAAGGAAGGTGGTAAATATGTCAGCAACAAAGAATGCAAGTGTTAATGTGAGAATACAGAAAGATATCAAGAAGCAAGCGGAACAAATACTGGAAACTATTGGAGTTCCAACAGCAACTGCGATAGATATGTTTTATAGACAAATAATATTAAATAATGGCATTCCGTTCTCTCTAACCATTCCGAATAATGTTCCAGTCAGAGAAAATATGAATGATAATGATTTTAATTTAATTATGAGAACTGGATATATGCAGGCTGCGGAAGGCAAATCAAAGGATGTAGATGAGGTGTTTGATATTCTTGAGAAAGGAATATGATGCGGCAATACAGAATTTACATTACTGAGCAAGCAGAGGGACAGTTGTCTAAATTATAAAATGCAAAAGGAAGCGCTATGCGGTTCCTTCTTTTAATGCCTAAATATATTGGGGCACTACAAAAAATAGAGTTATAGGACAAAACGAGTTGGTAAAAACACGGAATTTCCTTGAGAAGTCAACGAGTGTAGGGAATATATCTTCTTTTTTAAATGCTATTGACATATATATCGAACCACGATATACTCTATATATCGAGATGCGATATATCAAAGCTTGATATAGGAGGAGCAAATGGATTCAAAGCTAAAGAGGGTTTACGTTCCAATGTCGGAGACAGCCTTTTATATACTGTTCTGCCTGCAAGAGCCTCAGCACGGATATGGCATAGGGCAGGAGGTAAAGGCGATGACGAAAGGCGAAGTCAGCATAAGCCCTGGGACGATGTACGGAACACTTTCTAAGATGGAGAAAGATGGATTAATTAGGTTCGTTAGTGAGGCGGAGAAGCGCAAAATTTACGAGATTACAGAACTTGGACGTGAGATTCTCACCACCGAGATGAATCGCATTAAGCGAATATATATCAACAGTATTGGAGATGAATACAATGGGTAAGAGACAGACAAAGATTAGATTTTTTACAATAGCAGATTACAACGAAGAGCAGGCATGGCTTGAGGAACAGCACGAGAATGGATGGAAACTAGTAAAGGTTACGGCACCATGCTTTTTTACATTCGAAGAGTGCGTGCCCGAAGAGGTTTCGTACAGGCTAGAATTTAACCAGACTAAGGCAACCGACGATTACCTCCAGATGTATGAGGATTACGGCTGGGAATATATAGGTGGATGCATGAACTGGAGCTATTTCAGAAAGCCTGTAGTTGAAAGCACTGCAGAAGGAGAAAATGAGATATTCTCCGACGATGAGTCGAGGCTGAATATGATAGACAGAATCGTACATACCAGACTTATACCTGTAATTGCAGCACTGATTCCGGTAATTTCAATCAATATGAGGAGTATGCTGGAAGAGTCTGGTGTGTGGTATGGCTCCGCGAGAGGAGTGGTGAACATCGTACTCATAGCGATTCTTGCTGCCGATATCTGCCTAGTTTCACACTGCTTGAGGAAGTTCAGAAAGCTTAAGAAGAACCTGTAGCCAAAGCGCTATACTTATAGAAACATAAAAAAAGCACACAGCCCGACTATTTCGGGAGCTGTGTGCTTTTGTTCGTCTGTAGTTACTATTCCGACATCCGGTATTAAGTGCCGCCAGTTGATATGTCTAAACTAGTACTTCGCCGTGCATACCCGCCGGGACCTCGAGTCCCATGAGTGTCAGAAGTGTTGGCGATATATCTGCCAGCTTGCCATGGGGTACTTTGAAGGCTCTAGGCTCGTTTGCGATATGGCACAGCGGAACTGGTGATAGCGAGTGCTTAGTCACAACATTATCCTTATCATCCAGCATGTAGTCAGCATTTCCATGGTCGGCTGTGAGTAGGATCTGACCATCCTTAGATAGAACTCTGTCTACAATCTGCTGTACGAGTCCATCAAGCGTCTCTATAGCACTAACTGCTGCATCGAAAACTCCTGTATGACCTACCATGTCAGGGTTTGCGAAGTTTAGTATGATGAGGTCGTACTTATCCGAGTCGATCGCTTCGAGCACCTTTTCAGTCAATAGTGGAGCGCTCATCTCTGGCTGAAGATCGTAAGTAGCCACCTTCGGAGATGGAATCAAGATGCGGTCTTCGCCTTTAACTGGAGCTTCGACACCGCCGTTAAAGAAAAATGTCACATGTGCGTACTTCTCAGTCTCGGCTATGCGGAGCTGCGTTAGACCTGCGGCTGACACCACCCCTCCGAGAGTCGGTTCAACGACTTCTGGTGGGAACGCGACTTTTACATTAGGCATCGACGCATCGTACTCAGCCATGCACACGTACACGAGATTCGATAAAATTTTCTTCCTTGCAAATCCATCAAAATCAGGATCCACGATAGCACGAGTTATCTCGCGTGCACGGTCAGGTCTGTAGTTGATGAATATAACCGAGTCACCGTCTTTGATTGGTGTTTCATCGACGATTGTTGGGAGCACGAATTCGTCAGACTCGTCCTTGTCATATGATATCTGAATCGCTTCAGCAGGAGAAGCTGCCTTGACCCCTTCAGAAAGTGTAAGTGCGTCGTACGCTAGCTCGAGTCTCTCCCAGCGCTTATCCCTATCCATAGCATAGAAACGGCCAGAGATAACTCCGATTCGGCCTAGTCCAAGCTCAGAGAATTTCTCCTCGAGAGCACTCAGGTAGGTCATAGCGCTACGAGGCGGTACGTCGCGGCCATCGAGGAAGCAGTGAACCACTACATCCTTGATACCTGAACGCTTTGCGAGCTCGAGAACTGCGTAGAGGTGTTCGAGCTTACTGTGTACGCCACCATCTGAGCATAGTCCCATTATGTGAAGGGTGTGGCCTGAAGCGGAATTTTCCATGGACTCAAGCAGCACCTTGTTGTTATAAAATTCGCCAGTGCTAATCGACCTATTGATGCGAGGAAGGTCCTGCAGCACAACGTTTCCGGCACCTATATTGGTGTGTCCAACCTCGGAGTTGCCGATTTGCCCGTCAGGAAGTCCGACGAATTCACCGCTCGCCTCCAGGGTGATGAACGGGTATTTTGCAAAAAGCGCATCGAGATGAGGTTTTTTAGCGGCAGCAATAGCGTTGCCGTGCGATTCTTCGCGGATTCCGTAGCCGTCGAGAATCATCAGCATTGTTGGTCTATTTTTAATCATTGCTATCCTCCTATAGATATATCCAAGTATACACAAGAGCTGTGTTTATTTCTAGGAGCTGAAGTATTGATTTATAGTTTATAATTGTGATTAAAATCTGTGTTTCCAGTATTACTTGGGGTTTGCACGCGATAATAAACATCATATAATAGTAGCATCATTATTTTAAGGAGAACGGAAGATGGCAGACGTCAGATTTACGCCTGATCAGCAAAGGGCAATCGATACTATCGACAAAAGCATTCTCGTATCGGCCGCAGCTGGTTCCGGCAAGACGGCAGTGCTCGTTGAGCGCATCATCAATATCATAGTTCAGGGTAAGGCGGATGTTGACCGCATGCTTGTCGTGACTTTTACCAATGCCGCGGCATCCGAGATGAGGCTAAAACTGACTAAAGCGATTAACAAGGAAATCAAGGCAGCTAAAACTTCTGACCCCGAGAGATCAGAGAGGCTCAGGCAGCAGCTCGGTAAGATGTATAGGTCGTACATATCGACGGTACATAGCTTTTGTAACCGAGTTATCAAGGAATTTTTCTACCTGACTGACCTCGAGCCGAACTTCAAGATATGTGATAGCCTCAAGGCTGAAATCATGAAGATGGAAGCTATCGAAGAGGTGTTTGAACAGGGATTTGAAGAGGATAATTTTATAGAAGGGGGCTCATTTCGTGAGTTTTTAGACCGCTATAGTAAGGAGCGAGATGATAAGGGGTTAATGCAGGAGCTCGTCAAAGCATACGCGGATCTCAGGAGCATGCCAGATTATTTTGAATGGTCTGAGCGCATGGCTGAGAAGCTTCGCATACCGGAGAGCGGCGACTACCGAGATAGCGATTTATATAGAGAGCTGTGGGCAGATGCAAGGAAGGTCGTGGATGATGCCCTTCACGAAGCACTTGGATTGCAGGAGTATCTGATCGCACTTAATTTGCCCAATACGGCAGCGAAGCTTGACTCCGAGATAGGTGCCTTTCAGACTTTGGCAGATGCTATCAAGTCTATTTGTGATAGAGGAGAGCTGGCTAAAGGTGCTGAAGAGGTTGTTTCTAAGGTTTTCCAAAATCCTATTTTCGGTAAGTTTGCTGGCGGAAAGGGAGAAACAGAGGTATATAAGTCGGTATCTGCTGATTGTAAGGCTAGAAGAGATACATATAAGAACAACTTCCAGAATTTCTTTAAGGAATACAATTTTGCAGAGCTCAAGACTTTATTCGAAGAGCAGGCGGAAACGTACAAATATACGATGTATTATTTGGCGCTACTCAAGGAATTTGAGCGCATTTATAGTGCCAAGAAGAGAGACCAGGGTGTTATCGACTACGGTGACATGGAACATATAACCGCAGGTATTCTCAAGAATGAAGAGGCAAGGAAGGTGCTCCGTGAACGGTTCGAATTTATATTCGTTGATGAATATCAGGACGTGAATACTCTGCAGGAATTCCTAATTGGCAGTGTAGCTCGAGAAGATAACGTGTTCAAGGTAGGGGACGTCAAGCAGAGCATTTATAAGTTCAGGCAGGCTGAGCCTCATATATTTGAGGAGACATCTAGGGCGTATAAAGACGAGCTTAATGAGCATGCAATTCAGATAAATCTCAACAAAAACTTCCGCAGCAACGGAGCCACGATTGACTACATCAACTATGTATTTCAAGATTTGATGGATGGCTATGACGATGACGAGAAGCTATATCAAGGACTTACGGGGCATCCTGAATATAACCTTAAGCCAGAGGTGCACCTGCTTCTAACTGAAATGGATGATTCAAGCGAAGGGGAGAGCTCAGATACAAGTTATACACCTCGAGGTTCTCAGCTGGTCGATATAGAAGGACCTGTAGCTGGCACTTTAGACGAGTCTGCTGAAGAAATCAAAGCTCTGTCCAAAGCAGAGATAGAAGCGATTCATGTTGCGGATATTGTCAGCAGTATCATCGGTACGGAATTCTACGATGGCAAGAGCGGCAAGGTTAGAAGAGCAACTCCTAGAGATATAGCCATACTGCTCCGTTCTACTAAGAATAAATCAGACATGTATTATAAGTCGCTGATGAGCAAGAGCATCTCATCCCATATCTCCGATGATGGTGGATATTTTGACACGGTTGAAGTAGCTGTTGCTATGGCGATACTTAAAATTGTTGATAACATGCATCAGGATATACCGCTCATATCCGTGCTCAGGTCAGAGGTGTTCGGGTTTACCCCAGAGCAGCTTGCTGAGATAAGAGCCTTTGCAAGAGAGAATCAGATTGCGGAAGCGAAGGAAAGAGAAGGGGATGTGCAGTACCAGAGGCAGTCATACTGCGATGCATTGCTTTTATACAGTGCAAATGGCAGTGACGATAGTTTAAAGTCCCGTGTAAATGAGGCACTCGCGACCATCGAGAAATGGCGTGTGCACAGCAAGATGATGCAGCTCGATGATTACATTTGGTACCTACTAGAAGATTCCAATTATTACATGTACGCAGGTGCTATGTATGGCGGCAGGCAGAGGCAGGCTAACCTAAGAGCGCTTGTCGAGAGGGCTGGAGCTTTTAGGATGTCGAGTATTGCCTCACTCAGCAGCTACATAAGCTATCTTGAGGTATTAAGGACCAAGAACGTAGAGATGGGACAGCCATCAATGGTCAGCGAGGAAGATGATGTTGTCAGGATAATGACCATCCATAAGAGTAAGGGACTCGAGTTTCCGTTCGTAATCGTAGCAGGCATGGGCAATCAGCTCAATTATTCGTCTGGCATCAAAGGCTTCCAATTCGACAACGAGCTTGGAATCGCCTTGGCGTACGTCAACCCAGACGAGCATTACTGGCGTAGAACGCTGATGCAGAAGAAGATAACAGCCAAGATTCGTGAGGATGAGTATCAGGAGCAACTTAGAGTCTTGTACGTTGCGATGACACGTGCTAGGGAAAAGCTATATCTTGTCGGCTGTGAGAAGACAGATGAGTTTGTGCTTGATGATATTCGCTCTAGAACTAGTTATTTTAAGATCATGGGAAAGCTTTGTGACTCTGGGCAATATAACGAGTATACCTCTACTGATATGCATGAAGTTAAGATGCCGTCGCTTCCACGAGGGGCAAATAATTTCTTGACCACTGATAAGATTCCGATGGATACCGAGCTAAGTGAAGAATATGAAGAGGTTAAGAGGCGTCTCGACTATGAGTATGCATATAAGGATGATCTTAATACCAAGGCGAAGTACTCCGTTAGTGAGCTTAATAAGGAAGCCAAGGATAGGGAGTCTTATAAGGGCAAAATAGAAGATAGAAATACAAGAATTGAGAGGCTAGCTAGCGCCGATGCAGCGAGCATTGGAACTGCTTATCACAGAATTATGGAGTTTGTGGATTTCAAGAAGGCAGTAAACGAAGCTGGTGAGTGCGATAAGTCTTATATAGCCGAAAGAGCTGAGACGCTTAAGGGGAATGGTGCTATCTCCGAACCAGTGTTTAAAGCTTTGGATCTTGGAAAGGTATATGCGTTCTTTGAGACTGAAATAGGAACGCGGGCTTGTGCAGCAGCTAGAGAGGGCTTGCTATCTAAGGAAAAACCTTTTACATTAAGGGTAGAACGAAGGGGTAAAAGTGTACTGGTTCAGGGTATCATCGATTGCTACTTTAGTGATGGAGATGGACTGGTTCTGGTTGACTACAAGAGTAACAGACTTAGCTACAAGGATAGAGAAGCTGACATTGAGCGCATAAAGGAAGAGTATCGGGAGCAGATAAGTCTCTACAAGCGTGCTCTCGAGGAAGGTACGGGACTAAGTGTTAAGGAAGCATATCTGTATCTGCTAGATAAATCAATTACTATATCAATGTTATAACAAAGGGCGAATTCTGCAGAGAATTCTACATAGAAGAGAGGTAAAAAAATGTTCAGAAACCTTAGAAATGAGAAAAAAGCTATTTCAGAAGAGGCTGCAAAGAAGCTGCTAAAAGAAGCCCCAAGGGGAGTTTTAGCAGTGAATGGCGACGATGATTATCCGTATGCGATCCCCGTCAACTATCTGTACGATGAACACAAAGGTCGTATCTACTTCCATAGCCTGCGTGGAGGATATAAGGTAGAGTGTATGGAGAGATGTGACAGGGTATGCTTTACCGTATATGGAAATGAGCAGATCAGGGAAGAGGCGTGGGCACCGTTTGTACAGAGTGCGGTTGTGTTCGGAAAGTGCCATCCAATTGAAGATAGAGAAGAGATGTTTGAGGTGCTGAAAAACTTCGCTCTAAAATACTATCCAAGCGAGGAACTCGTGCACCGCGAGATAAAAGCAACTGGCCATGCTGTGCAGATGTACGAGATTGAGATTGAGCATATGACTGGTAAAGAAGTGCAAGAGAAATAAAGCTTGTATACATAAAAAACCATGTAATGGATAATAAATACCATTACTACTATTGAACCGATAATATTATGATGATAAAATGACACACGTCAGTTAGTTAATGTGAACTAACTAGCGTGTGTTTTTATGTTAAGTAAGCAAAGGGGAGATGGGAATATTTCTCAGCTACAGCTTACGTATAGTAGGAAAGGAAAAAAATAGATGGAGTATATCAAGAAGAGAAGTATATTGCTCGTAGCAATTCTTGTGCTCAGCATGGTTCTTGGAAGCATCAGCATAGTTTCAGCAGCAAGCAGAACACAGGATGTGTACAAGTCTTATGATATGTCTGTAAAATCTGGAAGCAGTGCATATGGGTATACTGACGGAAATAAGTGGAGTGCAGTATATGAGAAGGTTCTAGGAACTAATGGCACAACGCTTACACCGATATGGTATTCGGCTGATGGTTCTAACTATTACCCAGTAGAGGTATCCAGAGTTTATCAGTCTGGTGGATATGTATACACGTTCAAGGCCAATGGAGCAGTTCTATACACGGGTCAAAATGCAGTTATGAATCCTGCAATTATCGCAAAACTTTATGATAAGAAACTTACTAAGACTATATACAGCGGAACAGAAACTGTTTCAAATCAGACATTTAACGGACCTGTTGAGGTAGAAGCTGGAGCAAATATCACTTTTGACAACGTAAAGTTCAACAATGGTCTCACTACCTATGGAGTATCTAATGTTTCGAACAGTTCGTTTACTGATAGCACGGCTGTCAATAGAGGTAGTGGTAAGACTTATATAGCAGACACACATTTCGGCCACACCGCTAGCTCATCGAGCTTCTACGGACAGACTTCATCCGTAGTTGGAGTAAAGCTGAAGAGCAACCGCCTTTCAGACGCAGTAAAGGGCAAGGCATATGCTGAACTTCTTTCGTTCCCTGATTTTTCTTATACCTATTACCCAAGCTCGTATAGTGCAAGGGTAACTGCCAAGATGCATTATGACACAGTTAGTATCGTTGGTGCACTTCCAAGTGGTCTTGCAGCAAGCGCTGCAAACTATGATGCTACAGCTGAGAAGACAGATGTTAATATAACCGGGACACCTACGGCAGAGGGAATAGATCAACTATTCGATATTAATTTTACAGAAGGCGTTTCGAAACTAAATATCACGATTCCAATGTTAATTAATGTTAACGCATATAGCGTAGAGTATATGATTGTCGGAGATACCCCAAGTGGATACATGGCTCCAAGCACTGTAACTGGTGTAGGGTACGGCGAGACAGTTACACTTGAGGCGGCACCAAATAGCATTTCTGGACAAAAGAATGGCGTTAACGGCACATGGGAATTTTCCGGCTGGTCGACAGACAGAAACAATATAAGCACTACAAAGGTCACTACGGTAAATGTAACTCAGAACACTGTAGTATATGGGCAGTGGATATTTAAAGCAGATAGCACTTCTTCAGCTACTGTTACACCTGCTTCGGGAAACTCTAGCAGAAACAGTGCTCCTGCAGCCAATACCGTAAGCAAGCATAAGGTTCATAGACATGGACCAAAGACGGGTGATAGCAATGATATCGGCGGATACTTGCTAGTGCTCGGAGTTGCTTCGGCGATGTTAGCGGTCGTTTCAAAGCGCAAGGCTAACTAGTTAAGGATACTGTCCGTATAGCGATATACGATTATAAAAAATTAATAAAGCCTAAAGTAATAAGTTATAAATATGCTAGACGAGAAAATCGAGATTTGCTCAGGAATTGAAAAATCTTGGCTTTCTCGTTTTGTTTTGGAGAGTTGTTATGTATAATTTACTTATCTAGGTTACTATAAGTAGTAATTGCAAGAAAATCGCATACTATAAGGCAAGATGTAGGAGCATATGATGATAGAGATTAAAGACATCGGGAAATTTGAATCCGTACCAGAGATCGTAAGTGACATTGCAAATGGTGATGTAAATGCCTTAGAAGAACAGCTATCTAAGGGGTGGGACATCAATGAAGAGATAGTGCTTAGTAAGTACACGAGGCTTTTGCCACTTAACCTAGCTCTTATGATGAATAAATCCAAATCTATCAAGTGGTTAGCTGAACACGGAGCAAATCTAAACGATGAAGATAATCCAAGTTTTCTTACCGCAGTTAGGTACTCTGATGAGGAAACCATCAGATATCTGGTTTCTCAAGGCGCTGATGTCAATGCTGTTAACTCGGTAGAGACTGAAGCGTTTGAACAAGCTATCTTCGGAGAGAGGCTAGATAACCTAGCTCTAATCGATGAACTCGGTCATACAGTTAAGAAGTACGGTGGGGCAGCGTTTAGAAATTGCCTTGACAAGAGAAATTACGATATTGTTGAGTTTTTTATAAAAAACGGCGTCGATATAAACTATAATAAGCCCGATTCTATTTACCCGTTCAAGCCGACACCGCTCTGTGTAGCAGCGAGGTACGTTGATTTTGAGATGTGTAAATACCTCGTAGAACACGGTGCAGATGTGACTATTACAGAAAAAGATGGCATGAGACCGTACAGCATCGCTCTTGAGAAGGGTGATGACGAGATGGCGGAGTACTTTAAGGGGCTGGAACCAGCCGAGTTCCACAGTCTTCATAACAAGGTGGACGAACTGAAAGCTTACAAGCTTCCTAAGGCGATGATTGATTTGCTGCAAAGTGATAATCTGCATTTCGAACTTCCAAATTGTGATTTCGGTTACATCGACTTTTTTGAGCTCACCGAAACGATTCCTATGAAGATTGGTAGGCGTAAAGTGCTTAGGATATCTAAGTCAACTGGAGATTATAGCGATATATACGTAGTCTGGAATCCTAAGACTAAGAAGGTTGCCGTTTACGATGTTGAACACGAGGAACTGAAGGATCTATGTGGATGCAAGGATTTTATAGATGATATGGCAGGGCATCTGCAGAGAGTTCTGGAGGGAGAGCTATAAGGATGAATATAGTTGATAAGTCTAAGGAAATCGTAAAGTACATATGTGAGAACTTCGAAGAATGGGATTTGGATGACCCGATTGAAGAAGGAAATATCGATGACTATGAGACTGTGATTGGCGCAACGGAAGAAGAACTCAAGTCATTTGAAGAGGCTTTTGAAGTTGAGCTACCAGAGTCTTTTAAAGAGCTGTACAGATACAAGAATGGCAGTGGCTATATGTGCGCGTTACCATGCGCAATAGGTGAGCGCGATATGACGTTTTGCCTAATGAGCCTTGAGCGGATAACGAGTAGCAAGGGGTATTTTCAAAACAAGGATGCGCTTCTTGCTGACTATCCCGATTTCTTCTCAGCTCAAGATATTGAGCGCCTTAGTGATGGCAGAATTAAGCCGTATCTGTTCAACAAGAGATGGTTCCCATTCGCGGAGTACTGTGACAGCTGCTATCTGATGCTGGATATGAATCCTGGAGACGATGGGAAAGTCGGGCAGATAATTTGCTATATTCACGATCCTGACGAAGTGGTGTACGTGGCACCTAGCCTTGAGGAACTCATTTCTGAGGTTTATGAGGAGACGTGTTCATAGGAGCATAAAACAAATTTGCAATTGCATAAAAGACAAAGAAAAAACAATTTCTTTGTCTTTTTTTTAATGCAATTTGACAGATGAAGTAGTATAATTCTTGTATTAAATTTTATACAATTTTAAGCTATCTTAAAAGCTAGGAGGACTTATGAAAGCTTCAATACGTTATAGCAGGAGTGCAGCACTTGTCTTAGCATTCTTGTTATCATTAATGATGATGATGCCACCTAATATGGCATATGCTGCTACTAAGTACACTGCAACAGGAACTGAGACTGCAGCTCAGCTAACTGCTATCATCGACGGTACAACCACAGATGCTGCAGGCAACAAGTATGATGTAGTTGAATTTCCGGCAGGAACATACAATTACAATATGACTGCGCCAATTCACATCAGAAGAGCTGTAACAATCAAGGCGGATGCAGGTGCAAACGTAACGCTAACTGGTGGAGATTTTAGAGGATATGCTAACTCCAATACAACGTTTACTGGAGCAGGCTCTTTCCTTCTCAAGAATCCAAATACTTACGGTATCTGGTCTAATGATCCATCTGTAAAGTTCAATTTTGACCACACAAACTTTACTATCGATGGCGCTCCAGGATTCGGATTCTATGCTCTATTAGGTGGAAACACTACCAACATTAAGGGTGGAACATTTGTCGTTAAGAACTGTGCAAATACAGGAAACGAAGGTGGAATCGAAGTTGACGGAGCTACCTTCAACGTGTCGGATGGCGCACAGATGACAATTGAAAACAACGGAAATGGTACCTTTGGAGACCTATACATGAACGGCAAGATGAATGTAAGCGGCGCAAACACAAAGGTTACAATCAACGAGACAAGAGCAACAGCTAGAGGATACGGAATGGTAATCCCAACCTCTGGACACCTCAACATAGACGGAGCTACTTTTGAAATCAATACAACAACTGCAGGTAGAGGTCTTAACGCAGGAAATAACGCAGCTGATACAGTTAATATAGAGAACGGCGGAAAACTGCTCATCAAGGCTAATGGCGGACTTGCAAATAGCGGTATTCGAAGAGCGAAGGTTACGTTAAATGACACAAGCGTTCTCAAAGTCGAGGGCTATAAGTATGCGTTAGACGGAAGTGTTCTCGTAACTAAAGGTAAGCCACATGTAACGCTTAACGGAACAACAGAGGATAATGGGTCAACACCTGTATTTACGGGAGGAACAAACGGATCAATTATCATGGGTGGATCGGTGCTCGAAGACTACAGTGATCATGTTGTAGATGGGGCTCTTACAGCAACAGCTGGAGGAAGCCAGGTAGCTACACAGCCTGTAAATACAGCTGGCGAGGCGCTCACGCGTTTTGATATCAGGGGGCTATCTAATAAGACTATAAACATTGCAGCAGATCCAGACAACGCAGCACATCCTGCATACACATATAGCGTGGGTGCAAATCATGGTGGAACGGCTTACGTATGGGCTCCTGCAGTAAATGTGAAGTTCTGGGAGACAAAGGAAGCGTTCGATAACAACGATGCTGCTAAGCTCATCAAGACTCTGACAACTATCCGTGGCAACAATCTCAAACTGGTTGGGGCAACTATGCCTGAAGCGCCAACTGCGCCAGCAGGAAAGGTGTTCTCACACTGGGTAAATGCAGATACCGGCGAGGTTTTCGATGTGAACACATCTCTCACCAAGAGCGTGACAAACGTATACCCAGTTTATAAGGTGCCAACAGTTAAGAAGGTAGTTAAGGTTCACAAGAAAGGCCCTAAGACAGGCGATGCAGAGAACATTCCATTCTATGCAGGTATGCTTGCTGGAACAATCGTTGCTCTAGGTGCTACACTGAAGCTTAAGCGCAGAGCGTAGCTTATAGATCTTGATAAACTGAAGACATGTAAATTTAAGGCAAATGCAGATTTTTGCATTTGCCTTTTTCGTATTTATCCTTATGCTTAAAAGTTCTGTGGTTTGATAATTCGCTGCGGTTAAATCATAAATGTATTTGGTTCGTATTGAATTTGTAATGGAAATAAAAATATCAATCCATTTCATGAATATTTCATATATCTTCAGTAATATTTGACTTGTTAGGGCAAATACTCAATGAGGAAATCTAGAAGGAGGATGAATGTAAAGTGATAAAAAATGCAATAGCCTATGTCACCAGGCGCAGGTACAGGGCACTAATAATCTTCGTGATTTTGACTGTGGTTCTCGCATGCATACATGTGTGTTTAAATATAATTGTATCTAGCGATAGTATGGAGCGAACATTATATAAGGCCTCTAATTCATCGCTATCAATAGTCCGAAAGGCTGAGCAAAGCACTTTTGAACTAAACAAATTTGATGAATTGAAGCGAATCAAGGAGATTAGTAATATTGTGCCGGAGTACGAAGGTGTAGCTAGCCTAGAAGGGAGCAATGTTGTATCAGGGAAACAGACTGTAAGACGAGATGACGTATCAGGAGATTTAAGTAACGCAGCTGCTGTGAGGACGACAGGAAGCACAAAGCGAGAATTGCTATTCAGCAGTGGTGTATTTACCCTGGAAAAAGGCAGACATATCTCATCTAAAGACAGGGGAAAAGTCCTAGTTCATAAAGAGTTCGCAGATCGAAACAAACTTAAATTACATGATAAAGTAAAATTAAAATTTCTAAAAACAGATGGGAGCACTCCATCAAGTGGGGAAACTCAAACTCTCGAAATCGTCGGGATTTTCTCCGGTAAGATGCAGGAGCAGCATACAGGTCTGCCATCAGATCTCAGTGAGAACACGATGTTTGCCGATTATGAATCCAGCCAAAAAGGATTAGGATATGAGGGCGGTAATAGGGTGGTTAACAAGGTAACTGTTACAGCAAGCAGTCCTGAAAAGCTGGAAACTGTAGAGAAAAAAATAAAGAAACTTGACGTTGATTGGTCGAGCTTTGAAGTGACTAAAAATAATGGAGCTTTTCAAGAGGCCGCAAAATCTCTTACCGGTATAAGGAAAATTATGAGAGTCATGACAATGGCAATTCTAGGAGGAGGTACAATTGTACTTTCGCTTATATTAGTGCTGTGGTTAAGGGAGAGAATTTATGAGATTGGGATTCTTTTATCTATTGGTGTAAGTAAGGTGGCGATAGTTGGACAGTTTATTCTGGAACTAATATTTGTATCAATACCGGCTATGATAGCTTCTTATATAATCGGAAAGGTCGCGCTATCGTTCATTGTAGGCGGATTTGTAGGAAATGATGAAACGGGTGCTTTGGCGCGAGGGTTAAGTGAAGGGGGTGTCAGTAGCGAGCTCATGACATTTGCAATGAGTTATGCATTGCTCATAGTAATAATAATCGTTTCGGTTGCTATAACATCTGGAGCAATTCTAATACGTAGTCCAAAGGAAATACTATCTAAAATCAGTTAGGAGAAAGCATGAAGATAATTGAAATTAAAAATGCATCATACAGCTATATTGGCTCGAGAGACAAGGTGCTGTCATCGATTAATTGCAGCTTTGAAGCTGGCAAATTCTACGCGATAACCGGTAAATCAGGTGCGGGAAAGTCAACGTTCTTATCCCTTTTGGCAGGACTTGATAGACCTAGCTCGGGAGAGATTTGTTTCAATGGTAAGAGCATAGCATTGCATGGTTATACCAACCATCGTAGGGATAACATCTCTCTTGTGTTCCAAAATTATAACTTAATAGACTATCTAACTCCTCTTGAGAATGTTCGGCTCGTAAACAGAACTGCTTCTGATGAGCTACTACTGAAGTTAGGATTAAATAGCAGTGAGATTAATAGAAATGTTATGAAACTATCTGGAGGTCAACAGCAAAGAGTTGCGATAGCAAGGGCTCTTGCGTCTGCGGCTCCCGTGATTCTTGCGGATGAGCCGACTGGAAACCTTGATGATTCTACCGCGAGTGAAATTATAGGTATTCTCAAGACTTTGGCTCAAGAACGGAATAAGTGTGTAATAGTTGTTACACACAGTAAAGAGGTTGCAAATGCGGCAGATGTAGTGATGGAGCTAAGTGGTAAGAAGCTCAAAGAGACGAGAAGGCAGAGCTAGGAGGTTGACGATGATTAAAAATGCATTAGCATATGTCACTAGAAAGAGACTGAAATCTCTAATTATACTGCTTGTTATCACAGCGATGGCAACTCTCAGTATGATTGGTCTATCAATCAAGGATGCCACTAATAGAGCAGCAGCTAAGACTTTTGGAAACATAACTAATAGTTTCACTATGGAAATAAACCGCCAAGTTAATGAGGGTACCCCTAGAGGTGGCGGAAATATCCGTAATGAAGATATAAATAAGATCGTTAAATCCGGACATGTAAAAGACTATGTTAAGCGCATAGGGGCAGTGGCTGATCTTGTAGGCTATGACATAATTAGAACTGAAGCGACAAATCGCAATGAGGATGAGGAGCGAATAGAAAAGTTTAAGAGCACGGTAATGGTGACTGGAGTTAATGACTCATCCAAAGAGACGAAGTTTGTATCGGGCGCCTTTAGACTCGTAGATGGAAAACATCTGGAGAAGACTGATAAGAACAAGGTGCTGATTCATAAAGATTTAGCTGAAAAGAATAATCTCAAGGTCGGTGATAAAATTAAGATTAAGTCTAATAAATATGATGCCGATAACGAGAAACAGGCAGACGAAACTATAGAAGTTGAAATAAAGGGAATTTTTGACGGTCACAATAAAGGTGGTGCAAGTGCAGCTGTTGAACTGTATGAGAACAACATAATCAGTGATATAGACACGGCCGCAAAGCTGTATGGAAACACAGAGCAATCAGCGGTGTACCAAGACGCAACCTTCTTTGTAAAAGGAGATAAAAACCTCGACAAGGTCATTAAGAATATTAAAGGGCTTGATATCGATTGGAATAAATATTCTTTAGTTAAGAGCACTTCAAACTATCCGGCACTACAAGAGTCGATTTCGGGAATATACTCATCTGCAAACAAATTATTTGTTGGCGGAATTATATTTGCAGGTATAGTAGTTTCACTATTGTTGTTCCTCTGGATGAACTCAAGGAAGAAAGAGGTAGCCGTTCTTCTTTCAATCGGTAGAACCAAAAATGAAATTGCGATACAGTTTGCATCGGAACTTATATTTGTCGCTATTCCAGCTTATATTATATCCTTCTTTGCAGCTGGAGCACTCGGCAAGGTTATTGGCAATAAGGTTCTCCGCAGTGTAACGGGGGGGATTGCTGATGGTATAGCCAAGGAGTCCGCTTCATCAGGGCTCGGAGGTGGAGCAGAAGTTGACGGATTTAACAAGACTCTGACAAGTTTAGATGTTATCATCGATACAAGGGCATTTATTTATGTAGTGCTCTTCATGACGATGATACTGTCAATTTCGCTAATCATATCCACATATCGCATCCTTCGCAAGAGACCTAAGGAGTTGCTTATAGATGTGAAATAAAGACTGGAGGGTCAATGAAGATTCTTATAGTTGAAGACGATAAGAACATCAGGGAGGGAGTCGCAGACTTCCTCTCTGAGTTTGGTTATAATACGATTGAAGCACCTGATGGACGAGAGGCTCTCGCAAAATTTGAAGAGCAAGATATCAGCCTTGTAATTCTCGACATTCAGATACCATATATTAATGGTTTAGAAGTCCTAAAGGAGATTAGAAAACAAAGCAAATTACCTGTTCTTATGCTTACGGCATTTAGCGATGAGGAGTATAAAATTGATGCATACACGAGCTTGGCGGATGGATATTTGGAGAAGCCTTTTTCATTACCGGTATTACGTGCTCGTGTAGATTCGTTGATTGAGCGTCATTATGGTATGTATGACAAATTTTGTTATGGCAATGTTGATGTTGATTTTGACAGTTATACGGCTACGCTAGGTAATGAGCCAGTAGATATAAATGCTAAAGAGGTTGATATTCTAAAATATTTAGTTGAAAACGAAGGGCGGGCACTGACAAGAGAGCAGATAATAGATAATGTCTGGAAAGCAACAGAGGAACCGCCATTCGATCGCGTGATAGATGTGTATATCAAGGAGCTTCGCAAGAAGCTTGGACTCGATTGCATAGTAACCATTAGAAATGTAGGATACAAACTGGAGAGAAAATGAGAAACTTAAAGATATTTCCCAAATTATTTATCCAAACGTTCGCCATACTCGGAATTTTGATTATAGTTATCCATCTCATAGCATTTCTTATGTTCCCTAAAGTGTACCTTGAGAATAGAAAGAGTAAAATAAATATCAGGGCTAATGAAGTTTCTGCAGCTTTGCAGGGAAAGGATGAACAGTTTGTTGAGCAGTATTTGACCTTCTATTCGAGAAGCAGTGAAGTTAAGGCTTTCATTGATTCAAACAGTGACTCAGGAGAGGTGAAAATCGATGAGAATGCTGAAAATAGCATTGACAAGTCGAGCGATAACAATTCTTTAATTATAGAGACTCGTAATATTAAACTAGCTGATGGCAGTAAATTGTCAGTGAATTTTGTTTCAACTGCTGATATGCGACAAGAGGCCAAAGGACTAATAATAAAGTTTCTTCCTATATCTTTAGCAGTTTCACTAGCGATATCAGTTTTAGTATCCTTGATATATGCAAGACTTTTGACAAGAAATGTTCAAGAAATTAAAGAAGTTACAACTCGAATGATGGAGCTTGATAGAAGCGCTCTTTTGCCTATCGAATCATCAGATGAGATAGGACAGCTTAAAGCACAAATTAATGACTTATATGTAGCTTTACTTGAATTGATAGATGATCTTGAGGTCAAGAATGAAGAGATTATAAAGCTAGAAAAGCTAAAATTTGACTTCTTTAGAGGTGCTTCTCACGAATTAAAAACTCCATTAGCTAGCCTTAAAATTATTCTTGAAAATATGAAATATAACATTGGCAAGTATAAGAATCGTGATAGTTATATTGACAACTGCATTGAGATAGTCAATGGGCTGGCACAGAATATATCGCAGATTCTCTCTGTTTCTTCGCTCGATCACCTTAGTGATGACGAGGAAGAAATGGTTATAAATGAGATTTTGCAGGAGGTTCTAGATAAGTATGAACTTATGGCTGCGCAACGAAGTGTCTCAATCAACAACCGTCTCGGTGATGAAAAAATTTACATAGGTAAGAGTGCTCTTAAGGTGATATTATCCAATGTAGTTGGTAATGCTGTAAAGTATTCGGATACAGGAGGTATCATAGATATCGGTTCAGATAACGGTTGGATGCATATAGATAATACTTACGATGACGCAGAAAATCTCGATTGCGAAAGACTATTTGAAGTGAACTTTGACGTAGGAAAGGATAATAGCAATGGACTAGGTCTGTATATAGTAAGAAATATTCTGCTAAGTTATGGGATTGAGCACAAGCTAGAACGACGTGAAAAAAGCATAAGATTTACGATTAAAATTACTTAGTGAAGATTAAATAAAATTATTTAAATAGTTAACAGAAAAAAGTCAATCGTCACAATGGTGATTGACTCCTTTTTTCGTTTGAATTACACCAAAACCACACCTTCGCTCTTATTGATAAAAACCTCTCAAAATAGTATAATAATATAACTTATGCCATGTAAAATGGACGATTTTAAGAGGGACGGGATGCCGATATGCTAAGTTCGATTCAAAGTATAATGTCTAACTTCAGGCCGGAAGACGCGCTGGATATAGCAATCGTGTCTTATATTGTTTATAAGATGATCGGTTTTATTAGAGAAACCAGGGCGATGCAGCTCATACGAGGGCTGGTAATTATCATAGTTGCGTTTTTTGTATCGGACATATTCAACCTATACCTGCTAAATTGGCTACTCAAGAGCCTATTCACCATGGGGCTCTTCGCAGTTGTCGTGTTATTTCAGCCAGAGCTCCGTAGGGCGCTCGAACAGGTGGGGCGTAAGAATCTCATGAACACGAACTCGTTCCGCAACATCGATAAGAATAAGGCAGTTGAAACGGTAGATTCCCTTGTGAGCGCAATCGATGATTTTTCAGCTACAAGGACAGGAGCATTAATCGCAATTGAGCGAGAGACGATGCTTAACGATATAATCGAAACGGGAGTCGTTGTAGATGCTGAGATTTCTATTAGGCTTCTGGGAAATTTATTTTACGAAGGTTCGCCACTTCACGACGGTGGAGTGATTATTCGTGGTGCTAGAATCCATGCGGCATCATGCGTATTCCCATTGACAGAGAAGAAGAATATCGGTAGAAATCTAGGAACTAGGCACAGAGCGGGTGTAGGACTCAGTGAGGTTTGCGATGCTCTAATAATAATAGTTTCTGAAGAGACCGGAGTTGTATCGATCGCTGAAGATGGAAAGATCCGCAGATTCGTAGATCTCAAGACAATCGAGAAGATGCTTCTCAATATGTATCTACCATCTGAAAGAGGGATGTACGGTAGAGTTGCGAAGCTAGTACGCCGAAAGGGGGGAAAGCACGATGCAAAGTAACGAAACAAACAGCAAGAAGATCAATAAGCTCAACCTAGTGCTTTCGGTTGCAATCGCATTTGCCTCCTGGCTTTACGTAGTATATAGCATAAACCCAACAATCAGCCGTACGTATACGAATATTCCTGTGACGGTCGCAAATTCCAAGACGCTTGCCAAGAATGATTTAGCGGTAAGCAAGCTTGATACAGAGAAAATCTCTGTTACCCTTGTTGGAAGGCGCTCGGCTATAAATGAGCTAAAGAAATCCGACATCGTCGCAACTGTCAATGCCTCGAATGCAGGCAAGGGCGAGAACTCGATGGCAGTGCAAGTGAGTGTGCCTGGTGCTATATCGGTCAAATCGCAGAGTGAAAGCAGCGTTTCGGTTACAGTTGAAGACCTAGAGGTCAAGAAGGTAAGCACATATACGACATATAAGGACGGTCAATCAGGTGAGCCTGTAGTCAAGAAGCAGGGCAGCAAAGAAGTAGAGGTGCAAGGAGCTGAGAGTCTGGTTAAGAACGTAGACTCGGTTAAGCTCGAACTCGACGCTGACAAAGTCACTGATAAAGCAAAAGAATTCAGTGCAGTCGCAACCCCTGTGGATGGAAGCGGTCACAAGATAGACTATCTGACTACTGATCCTGACAGAGTATCTGTAACGGCATACAAGGGTGAGACCAAGACTGTTAAGCTCAAGGTAAAGGTTACTAATACACAGGATGGTAGCGTTTCAAGAACGTATTCCGCACCGAACACTATAGTTATCAAAGGTAGAAGCAAGGATATCAAGAACGTAACAGAAATTACATCCAAAGATATGGATATCAGTTCTGTAGCCGAGACAGAAGATATGGATATCGATTACGACCTACCAGAAGGTGTGAGCATAGCAAATGAATCAAGGCACGTAAAGCTCAAGGTCAAGGTGAGCACGAGTGCATCGAAGACAGTAAATGTGCCAGCTAGTTCAATCAATATAAATAATGTAGCTAGCGGTCATACAGCGAAGGCAAATAGTGGTGTTAACGTCGTCGTAACGGGCAATAAGGACAAGATAGCGAGCATCACAGCTAGTTCATTCGTAATCAGCGCAGATGCAAGTGGTCTAGGGGCAGGTCAGCATACTGTTACAGCGTATCTAACCAATAATTCTGGACTTACGGCAGCACTTGAAAGTGCACAGATTACGATAACGGTTCAGTGATGGGGTATCTTAAACTTGCGCTTTGGCATTGACTGTTTACGCTAGACGATAAAATTACAGCTGGAATTTATACTTTGCAGGATATATATGAGAAGGAATTAAGGAGAATCTAATGGGCAGATTGTTTGGAACAGATGGTGTAAGAGGAGTGGCTAACACAGAACTTACAGCTTCGCTTGCATTCGACATCGGCAGAGCAGCAGCGTTTGTGCTCGGTGAGAACGATAAAAAGCCGGTTATGGTTATTGGGCGTGACACGAGAATCTCTGGGGACATGCTTGAAAATGCGCTGACGGCTGGAGTGCTTTCCGTTGGCGGAGATGTGATAAAGCTAGGAGTTGTTCCTACACCAGCAGTTGCTTACCTAGTAAGGAAGTATAACGCAGATGCAGGTGTCGTTATCTCTGCATCCCATAACCCATTTGAATACAATGGGATTAAGCTATTTAATGGTGAAGGATATAAGCTGGATGATAGTGTTGAGCAGGAGATTGAGGCAATTATACTGGGCGAGAAGGAAATCAGCACAGATGAATTCGTTGGGGCAAAGCTCGGAACCTGCCGCGAGGACGATGCCAGTGCGATTAAGCAGTACACTGATTTTTTACTTACAACGATAGACAAGAGACTCGATGGCATAAAAGTAGTTCTTGATACTGCTAATGGCGCGGCGTTCGAGACCGCTCATATAGTTTATGAGGCGCTTGGAGCAGAAGTTACAGTGCTTAGTGATAGTCCAGACGGAATAAACATTAATGATGACTGCGGATCCACACATCCTGAGAATCTGCAGCAGAAAGTTGTAGAGCTCGGTGCAGATGTTGGATTTGCATACGATGGGGATGCGGATAGACTCATCGTTGTGGATGAACAGGGTCGAATAATAGACGGAGATAGAGTGCTCTGCATATGCGGAAAATATCTAAAGTCTAAAGGGCTTCTTGCAACAGATAAAATCACAGCTACTGTTATGAGTAATATCGGACTTCATAAACACCTAAAGGAGTATGGAATCGGTGTCGATGTGACCAAAGTCGGTGATAGATATGTTCTAGAGTCCATGAGAGAGACAGGCTCTGTGCTAGGTGGAGAGCAGTCTGGGCACATGATATTCTTGAACTACACGACGACTGGTGATGGCGTACTATCGTCGCTGCAGTTTATGAAGGCTTATCTTGATTCTGGAAAAAAGCTCAGTGAGCTCAGAGACGAGATACAGATTTATCCACAAGCGCTAGTAAATGCTAGGGTGGATAATGCTTTCAAGGCGACGGCTCTAGAGGATGAGGAAGTTAAGAAGTTCATCGCTGATATCGAAGCGAAAATGGAGGGTACAGGCAGAGTTCTAATCAGGCCTTCCGGAACTGAGCCACTGATCAGAGTCATGCTAGAAGGTGAGGACATCGATGAAATTCAGGGATATGCGAAGCAGGTGGCAGCGCTTATATCTGATAAATTTGGCAAGTGATTAGTAAATAAGCTGTATGGCAAAACAAACCGCCATGGCAATACATAGCGGGAATTTTAGTTTTGTTAAAATAAAAGAGAGCGAATCGTTATAGCAACTACGGGGAACTGTGGATTGGCTATTTGAAATAATATATTTGGAGGAAATGATATGTGCGGAATCGTAGGTTATGTAGGTAATGAAGCTCCTCAGGGCATCATTATCGAAGGACTTAAGAAGTTAGAGTACAGAGGTTATGACTCAGCAGGTATCGCTGTTGTAAATGATGGCAAAATCAAGCTGAGAAAGCATGTTGGTGAAATCGTAAATCTAGAGAAGCTAATTGGAAATGAAAATCTAGGCGGTCATGTGGGTATTGGACATACAAGGTGGGCAACTCACGGTGCGCCATCTGATGTAAACTCACATCCTCATATGAGCAATGACAACAGAATTGCACTTGTTCATAATGGAACAGTTGAGAACTACGTGGAAATCAGAGAGCAGCTTGAGAAAGAGGGATTCACTTTTAAGAGTGATACGGATTCCGAGGTTGCTGCTGTTCTATTCGGTAAATACTACAACGAGCTCGGTGACCTAAAGGCTACTATGGACAAGGTAACTCACGAGATGACAGGAACTTTTGCACTCGCTGCAATCGCTGAGGATCAGCCGGAAAAATTCGTAGCTTATAGAAAGAACGCTCCGCTGATTGTCGGCAAGGGTAATGGTTGTAATTTCGTAGCTTCAGACTTCTCGGCGCTCCTTAAGTACACAAAGGATGTTTATCTTTTGGAGACGGGTGACACAGTAGTGCTTACTCCTGATAACGTTACAATCTACGACGAGTCTGGCAAGGAAATTAAGCGTGAGACTATGCACATCAGCTGGGATGAAAGCGTCGCTGAAAAAGGCAAGTACGAGCACTTCATGCTCAAGGAGATATTTGACCAGCCTAAGGCTATAGAGGAAACTCTTGATCGTAATCTAAGCGACGGTGGAAGAGTGTCGCTTTATGATATGACGCTCACGAAGGAAGACTTTGCTAAATTCAATAAGATCTGCATCGTAGCATGTGGAACTGCGTACCATGCTGGGCTAGTCGGCAGAAATATCTTCGAAAAGTTCGTAAAAATGCCTGTAGAGGTTGATGTGGCTTCTGAATTCAGATATAGAGATCCTTTCGTAGACGAAAAGACACTTTTCATTGCAATCAGCCAATCTGGAGAGACTGCAGATACCCTTGAAGCACTCCGCGAGGCTAAGAGAAAGGGAGCAAGGGTATTATCCATCGTCAATGTTGTAGGAAGTACAGTTGCTCGTGAATCTGACGATGTGTTCTATACATGGGCTGGTCCTGAGATTTCAGTAGCTTCAACAAAGGCTTATACAACTCAGCTTCTGTCACTTTACCTATTAGCTCTATATCTAGGCGACCTACGCGGAACCATATCAGAGGAGTACTACAGAGAGGTTGTCAGTGAGCTATCTGAAATCCCTGAAAAATTGGAGAAGGTTCTGACACTTAGAGGTGATATCGAGAAGCTTGCAAAGAAGCTTTACGATAGAGACCAGGTGTTCTTTATCGGTAGAGGTATGGATGCTAGCGTTGCTTACGAGGGTTCGCTCAAGCTCAAGGAAATTTCATACATCAACTCCTTCGCAATTGCAGCTGGAGAGCTGAAGCATGGAACTATTGCTCTTATGGAGCCTACTACTATTGTCGTTGCACTAGCAACACAGTCTAAGCTGTTTGACAAAATGGTCTCCAATATACAGGAGGTTAAGGCGCGTAATGCACACGTAATCTCCATCGCGAAGGAAGGTAATACGGCTATAGAAGAGCATTCAAATGAGACATTCTACATTCCTGAGTGCATGGATGAGGTATCGCCACTTCTAAGCGTAATCCCGCTTCAGATATATGCATACTACGTTGCCAAAGAAAAGGGATGTGAGATAGACAGGCCTCGTAACCTTGCAAAGAGTGTAACTGTAGAATAAAATAAATGTCATTATTTCGAGCGTGTGCGGAACTTGCAATTGCAGGCTGCGTACATGCTCGTATTTGAAAAGTTATAGGCGTATAGTTGTTTAGAATTAGAGAATTGATATGGAAGAGAACAAGGCAATCAAAAATTATACGGAATGGATCAATGCCAAGGGAATCGATTCAGATATGAGACAGTATCTGATGAATATGATATCCCGCCCAGAAGAAATAGAGAGCTGCTTCAGTGAGGAGCTCGATTTTGGCACGGCTGGTATGAGGGCGACTATGGGAGTAGGTTCAGCTCGAATGAATATCTATACAGTTGCTACTGCAGCATATGCTATGGGTGAGATGCTTAAAGAAAAGCATGAGGGCAAGGAAGTAAAAATCGTTATTTCGTACGATTCACGTAATAATTCAAGAGAGCTTGCAGAGGCTGCCGCCGTGGCTAGCTGTGCGGCAGGTGTTAAGGTTCTATTTTCAGACAGACTGCGTCCGGTGCCTATGCTATCTTATGCTATAAGGAATTTTGCTGCAGATGGTGGAATAATGATTACAGCATCGCATAACCCTAAGGAATACAATGGCTTTAAGTCATACAGATCCGATGGAGCGCAGATGATCGATGAAGAGACCGAGGCGATTAAGAGTCGCATCAGAGATGCTGTTCAGGGTATAGAGATACTTTCAACAGCGGAGTCCTTCGAAGACCTTGTAAAGGACGGAGCTATTACATATTTCGGCAGGGAAATCGACGACAGCTACGATGCGATGATTATGGACTCGTTTAATAGCAGCAGTGTCAGCAGAAGGTCGAGGGCTTCGCTTCGTATTGTGTATTCACCGCTCAATGGATCGGGAAGAGAGCCGGTAAGAAGGGCGCTTCGTGAACTGGGGTACGAAAAGGTATTTGCAGTGAATGAGCAGGATAATCCAGATGGTGACTTTCCAAGTCTAAGGGTTCCAAATCCTGAGTATGATGATACGTATGATTTGGCTAAGAGATACGCTGAGATGTCGATGGCTGATATCATTATCGTTACAGATCCAGACTCAGATAGGCTAGGTGTAGCGGTATATGATGAGGGCGAATATAAGAAACTGACAGGAAATCAGATAGGTGCGATACTCCTCGAGTATCTTCTTTCTGAGGCAAAGAAACTGGGTAATCTTCCAGAAAATGGATATGTGGTAACTTCAATCGTATCGACCCACTTGGCAAGAGCTATCTGCGCTAGATATGGCGTTAAACTATATGAAACTTTAACGGGTATAAAGAACATTGCCGAACAGATTAGGCAGAGATCCGATAATGGAACAGAGAGATTCCTGTTCGGGTTTGAGGAAAGCAATGGATACATGCTTAACCAGGCTGTCCGCGATAAGGATGGCGTGATGGCTGCAGTAGCTATAGCTGAAATCGCAACTCTGTCCAAGGCGAACGGTGTTACTCTAATCGAACAGCTGGAATCCCTACATAAGCTCTATGGATACTCCGCAGAAGGCAGTGTATGCGTGGAAGGCATTGGTGTTGGGGAAAGATTTATGGAGCATCTTAGAACGCTCGACGGCAAGCTTGGTGAACCTGGAACTGAACTCGGAGTGCTTGACGTAAAGAACTATACGGATTACCTTCCTGAGTCAAATGTTCTTCTGTATGAGCTTAATGGCCTTGACTGGATTGCTTTTAGACCTTCCGGAACAGAACCAAAGTTCAAGATTTACTTTGGTTTCTACGGTGCAGAGTCAGCAGCAGAGAGCAGACTGGAGAGAATTTCGAAAGCTGTTGTTGCTGAAGTTGATAAATATAAGGAAAATTAAGATGACAGATGAAGTGAGAATTGCACTACTCATAGATGCGGAAAACATCTCAGCTCAGTATGCGGGTTACATAATCGATGAGATCGAGAAGTATGGCATCTGTTCGTATAAAAGAATTTACGGCAACTGGGAACGCATCGTTAAGACTAGGTGGGAGCAAGAGATCAGAAAGCACTCGTTAAAGCCTATGATGCAGGTTAACAACACAAGAGGTAAGAATGCGTCTGACTCGGCTCTTATAATCGATGCGATGGATATCTTGTACGGAAGCAATGTCGAAGGCTTCTGCATAGTTTCTTCTGATAGTGATTTTACGTCTCTAGCGAGAAGACTGAGCGAGTCAGGATGCCTAGTGCTCGGTATGGGAGAATCGGACAAGGCGACAGAGGCTCTCGAAAATGCCTACGATAAGTTCATCTATATAGATCTTCTCGCCAAGCAGGCAGAGGAGGAGCGCCTCGCTGAGGAAGCTCTCGAAGCTGAGTATAAAAAGCAGAAGAAACAGGAACGCAGCAAGGATATGGCTGAGAATACTGCCAATACTCCTAGCAAGAAGGCTATAGAGGCTAAGATTCAGCAGATCATTATGGAGAATAATGATAAAGGTAAGCCTACAGATCTCGGTCTTATCGGAAATGAACTAAACCGTATCTATAAGAATTTCGATGTGAGGTATTACAGCAAGAAGGGCGGTAAGCGATACAAGTACCTGAAGGAATTTGTAAGCGATTTTAAATCTCTCAAGGTAGAGGTTAGTGGTGACCGCGGCATATATGTTACTGTGAGATAATAAAAATCACCTATAGTCAGCAGCCTGACTGTAGGTGATTTTCTATCTGTGATGATACCCTAAATCTACTTATCTTCGATTGTAAAGCTCAGCTCAGCTCCACACTCTGGACATACTGCATCTCCAGGTGATGCTTGAAACTCCTTGCTACATACAGGGCAAACGATGATATATGTATCAGCATCATAGCCATCGGGTACATTGTTGTTAAATGCCTCTCTATATTGTTTATCGTCCATAGCGCCTCCTATTTTTTACTTAACTTTCAATTCTTAATTATTTATTATTTTACATTATATCGGTTGTTTCCTCAACTTATTCAAACATATAATGAAATTGAAAGACTATGTTTATTATTATGAATATGTCGAGATTACAGAAATTAATATAGAGAATAACAATCGATTATAAGCGAAGGATAAGAAAGGAGGGCAATATGAATAAAACTGCGATTGATTATCGCGGCCTAAAGTATGTGAATATTGCAATCTGGATAGAAGTAGCATACATACTTATAAACGGTGTGACTGGTCTATTTACACTGCTTCAGATAGCGGCGATGTCAGAGATATCACAGGGTGTTTTGATCTTCAATACGAAGATTGCTCCTGATATAATCTTAGTTATGTTCATAGCCAATGTAATACTATACATCATGGGCTTAAATGGACTCCAGAAACTCAATCCGTTCTACCGGAAGGCTTGTAAAGTATATATTGCATACCTCATCTTCATGTTCTTGTCCATAATAGCATTTGTTGTCTTCGTATTTGCTGCCAGTGGGTTTGTTGTCATTTCCTTTAGGTCAGATAGCATCAACACTGGTACAGTGAGCGTATTAATATGGATATTTGTGATAATGCTTCTTGCAGTACAGGTTGTTAGCAATATTCTCAATATAATCTACATGAGAAATATTCTACTCGGTACAAGAAGAATCGTAGATGTGCTTGGCAACCAAGAATTAACCAAAGGGATTACTGTAACTGAGAAAATATATAGAATAGCAATGATTGCTACTACGGTGATAGTGACAATTGGTGTGATGGGGATTGTGTTCGTCCTAAAGAAGTATATACTCAAGATTATTGGTGGAGGCGCGTATTCATTCGTAGCGCTTTATAGTGCACTAAGGGGCATGCAGATGTTCCTATTCATGCTAACTGCTGCTTACATCATCAGCTTCATAGTTAGAACGGTTTATGCAATCAGACTCACACAGTCCTATGTGGAGATTACAAAGCATGAGATAAGTGAGGCAGAAGAAGCCGCCTTGCTAGAGGATATGCAGGCAGTACGGGAAAACAAAGCCAGATAGTATATGGCTCCAGTAATATTTTTCAATAATAATAGAATCCGTGCAATTAAAGGAAGAAGAGAGCCTTTCTAGTTGCACGGTTTTTTATTATGAAAACGGAGAGGTTAATTTACAAAGTCATAAATACAAGTACAATAAAGCACCTCACTAGCTAAATCCAGTGAGGTGCTTTATTACTCATTGGTTTTTTATACGGTGTACTGCCGAGAGGCAATATACTAGCCGATAAGATCGAGGAGAGCCTTCTTAGGAACTGCTCCTACTGACTTGTTTACTTCCTCGCCGTCCTTGATTACAAGTACTGTAGGGATACTCATAACGCCATACTTCTGAGCAAGTTCTGGGTGCTCATCTATATTGACCTTGCCAACCTTGATGTCGCTTCTCTCGTCAGCGATTTCCTCGATGACTGGCGATAGCATCTTGCATGGTCCGCACCAAGAAGCCCAGAAATCAACTAGAACTGTCTTATCTGCCTGTAGAACTTCCTGTTCAAAGTTTTCTGATGTTAATTCAATTGCTGCCATTTTCTTGTCCTCCTGATATTACTCAAAATCAGAATACAAGTATTCTGATTAATTGCGTACAATTTTTATTAAGTTCACTTTAACATTTTTTTTCGTCACTGTGTGATGATTATGTGAGAAAAAACAATATCATGGTATAATTAATGGCTAATAAATGCATTTTTGCAAGTCGAATTGCAGAAAGCATAATTAGCATAATTAGATATAGAAGAATGAAGCTTTAAATCGGAGATTTGACATGTATATTGATGAAGCAACTTTTAGACAGATATTTCATAAGTTTATCTATATCGAGTGCCCTAATGCGTTAGAAGGATTATCCGATACACTCGAAATAATCGATGGAGCGACAGGTGTTCTCGCGTACTGCTTCTGCGAGGACCTCGTAGGCACTAGCTTTAATCTATTAGCTTCTGCAAAGAAGGCTGAAGATGGGAAGCTAAAGGTAGGACCTAGATGTTCCGAGAGGTACGCAAGGGTAAGATTTAATGATGTCAAGGATTATGAATTTGAACCTGTGAGCGAGCTGGATGCCGACTTATCGGAATTCGATGATGTGCCAGATGATATACGAGATAATTTAGAGTCTGCAGATAAGAAGATGACAATGCTTAGAGAACTGGAGATGCTGGATGGTGGGCGAAACATTGAACTTCCGGACTTCGTGAGTGTGACGGTGGGTAAGAAGGGATTCTTGCCAGAGGTCGTGTGGGTGAGGACTACAGACTTTGGAGATAATGAATTTTACGGCACGCTTCATAATCCGCCAAAGCAAGGCTTCGGGCTTGAAGCAGGACAGAGGGTCCGTTACCGCGCATATGACAACGAAGGGGAGATAATGCTGATACTTGATAGCAGCATGCTGAATTAATATGGACATTACACAGAAGATAACAAAGGAACTAGGCATTAAACCTTGGCAGGCCGAGGCTGTAATCAATCTCATCGATGAGGGAAATACTATTCCTTTCATCGCGAGATACCGAAAGGAAGCGACAGGAGCACTCGATGACGAGATCCTTAGGCGCTTTGATGAGAGGCTTAAGTACCTGCGTTCGCTCGAAGAGAGAAAGCAGACAGTAATTTCATCAATAGAGTCCCAAGGGAAATTAACCGATGAACTTCTAGCCAAGCTAGAGCAGGCCGAGACAGTCGTTGCAGTTGAGGATATATATAGACCGTACAAACCAAAGAGACGTACTCGTGCGATGATTGCAAGGGAAAAGGGGCTTGAAGGACTGGCGACATATATCATGTCACAGGATGCAACAGTTTCAGTTCCAGAAGAGGCGCTCAAATACTTAAATGAAGAGCATGAGGTAAATGAAGCTGATACTGCAATCAAGCTAGCGCTAGATATTATCGCCGGAGATATCTCGGATGATGCGGATATAAGAACCTGGATTAGAACACTCACTGCTAAGGAAGGTGTGCTCATCACATCGGTGGTTCCGGCGGTAAAGGCAGAACTCGAGGCTAGCGGAGAACGCAGTGTATATGAGAATTATTTTGAATTTGCAGAGAAGGTAGATGGCCTCCCTGGACACAGAATCCTCGCTATCAATAGGGGAGAAAATGAAAAGGTGCTCAGTGTGAAGCTTGAAGCTCCAGTGGATAAGATAGAGGGAAGGCTTTTTAAAGACTTAAAGAGCTCAGCTAACAAGGTCACTCAGCAGTATATCGAAGAAGCGGCATCTGATGCATATAAGAGGCTAATAGCCCCGTCTATCGAAACTGAAATCAGAAATGAGCTGACGCTCGGAGCACAGGAAGGTGCGATAAAGATATTTGCAAGCAACCTTGAGCAGCTTCTCATGCAGCCACCTATCGGCGGTAAGACAGTTCTCGGCTGGGATCCGGCATTTAGAACAGGCTGCAAGCTCGCTGTGGTAGATGCGACTGGAAAGATTCTAGACACAACTGTTATATATCCGACCGCACCGCAGAATAAGGTTAAAGAAGCAAAGCTGACCTTAGCAAAGTTAGTGAAGAAATACGATATAGATATCATCTCTGTCGGAAACGGTACGGCTTCCCGTGAGTCGGAGCAGATAATCGCAGAATTTATCAAGGAGTACGATCAGGGACTCTATGCAAATCCTAAGAAACAGCTCCAGTATGTAATTGTAAATGAAGCGGGAGCTTCCGTATACTCGGCTAGCAAGCTAGCGACGGAAGAATATCCAGATCTCGATGTAGGTGAGCGCAGCTCTGCATCGATTGCCAGAAGGCTTCAGGATCCGCTCGCAGAGCTCGTTAAAATCGATCCTCGTTCTATCGGAGTTGGGCAGTACCAACACGATATGGATCAGAAGAGATTAGCAGAAGCACTTGGTGCAGTTGTGGAAGACTGTGTAAATAGCGTAGGTGTAGATTTGAATACCGCTTCCGCTTCACTGTTAGAATACGTTTCGGGAATCAGTAAACCGATTGCAGCTAATATAGTGAAGTATCGTGAGGAAAACGGGAGATTTGACAGCAGAAAGCAGCTACTCAAGGTTGCTAAGCTCGGTCCTAAGGCGTTTGAGCAGTGCGCTGGATTCCTTCGCATCAGAGATGGAAAGGAGGCACTAGACTGCACGGCGGTTCACCCAGAGAGTTATGATGCGGCTCGCAAGATCCTAGAAATTATGGGATATAAGCCTTCTGATATCATAACAGGTGTAGCTAAGGGAATCTCAGAAAGCTTGAGTTCCAAGAACAAGCTGCAGGAAAAGTTCGGTAGCAAGCATGGGAATAGCAAGTCGGATAGACCTTCGATGAAGCAACTGGCAGAAGCTGCGAATATCGGCGAATATACGCTAAAGGATATTTTGAATGAAATCGAAAAGCCAGGTAGAGACCCTAGGGAAGAGGCTGAAGCACCACTACTCAGAAGCGATGTGCTGGAGATAAGCGACCTGAGACCGGATATGGAGCTCAAGGGAACAGTTCGTAATATCGTGGACTTTGGAGCATTTGTGGATATAGGCGTTCATCAGGATGGGCTCGTACATATCTCCGAGCTGTCGGATAAATTCGTAAAGCATCCGCTCGACGTGGTAAAGGTTGGGGATGTCGTGAATGTTCGCGTCTTATCTGTTGACGAGAAGCGTAAGAAAATTGCACTATCGATGAAGAAAAAGAGATAGTGAATCAATTCCTATGTGCTGACTGCTGGCGCTAATGAACTATGTAAAATTAATGCATTTAATGCTGAAAAGAGGAGGGTATCATGGAATTTAAGGAAGTTATAGAGAGCAGATATTCTTGCAAGAAATACTCGGACAAGAAAGTAGAGCGCGAAAAACTAGAGGCGGTGCTCGAGGCTGGAAGGCTTGCTCCAACTGCTAAGAACCTGCAGGAACAACACGTGTACGTGCTGGAATCAAAGGAAGCGCTGGATAAATTTGATATTGAAACTCCTTGTAGATATGGTGCGCCAACTGTGTTAGTGGTAGCCTTCGATACGACCAATGTCTATGTGTATCCAGGTGAAAAGAGGGATTCGGGAATTGAGGATGCATCAATCGTTGCAACTCATATGATTCTCGCTGCAGCTGACCAAGGGTTAAACAGCTGCTGGATTAATTTCCTAGACCCAGATAAGCTGCATAAGGCGCTCGGACTTCCTGAAAATGAAGAGATACTCATGGCTATGGACCTTGGGTACGCTGCAGAGGAAGGAACTCCGCTACCGAATCATTTTAAACGCAAGGCGCTTAGTGAGACGATTTCGTATCTATAGTTATAGGGCAAAATGAGTTATAAAAATCGCTATATCCCTTGGGATTACAAGGGGGATAGCGATTGTATTTTTTGGCTTAAAATTGAGTAACTGCTAGCGATGCTTAGTGATTATAAATCTGTAAGATTAATCTTCTGCACAGATAGGAGATGAATTATTTATATTTGCTTCTATTGAAGCTGCTGCAGCCCTAGCTGAGGACCAGGCGAACTGGAGGTTATAGCCACCTGTGATTCCGTCTACGTCTAGCATTTCTCCGATACAGTAGGCGTTTTGGGCGGATTTGAGCTGCATCGATTTGCAGTCAAACTGGTCGAGGCGGAGGCCGCCCGCGGTGACGATGGCCTTGCTGAAGTCACCGCGCGATTCGATTTCGAATCGGTCCTCCGTGAGGAGGACGGCGGCCTTCTTCGCGCTGCAAGCGGAACGCTTCGCCACTTCATTGGCGAAGCGGCGCGGCAGGGCGAACTCTTTAGCAATTATAGCTCCGAGTTCGCCACTTTGCGCGATTCTTGCCCCAGAACATCTGCCATGCGAGGATTTGAACTCGGTGCCAGTAGCTGAGATAAGTCTAGCAAGAACTTCATCTCTGCTCATCCCCACATAATTGATTTGAAGCCAGCAGCCTGGCTCTGCGTATTTTGATGAATTGAGAATTGCTGGTCCAGTGAAGTTATCGTGGGCAAGGAGCAGAGAGCCGTTTAAAAGCACAAGGCGCCTGCCTGCATTTGGATATATGCTAACTTCTGCCTTATCAAACGAAATTCCAGATAGCTCGCCATATGGATACCCTTTTATCTCTAACGGTGCAAGCGATGGCTTTAATTCCGTGTGTTCTAATCCCAGCCCTTCGTTTACAACATCGAACATAAAACCATCTGATCCGCTTCTGGGATAAGATTTACCTCCAGTTGCTATTACGAGATGCTTTGCTTCGTAACAGAATCTCTGACCATCTGGAGCCTCTGCTGTAACTATGTATTGTCTT